>DATFJO010000131.1:0-2579 GCA_035269145.1 Tangfeifania sp.
CCGCTGGAATTCCAGGTGGCGGTTATTAATAATTTTGGCGGGTTTTACCGGTCGTGGGTTTACCTTAACGAAGTCCGCCGGCAGGGGGCCACACTCGAACTGCCTTGTGTTAACAGCAGCGAAGAGCTGACAACCATATCCAGAAAAACCGTTTTTCTCGGGTTTGTGCATGTGCAACACCTCGAAAAAACAACCATCGATTTGATTCTGAGCGAGCGAAATTGTCATGGTGAATACAGTTCGCTTGTCGACTTTATGGAACGCATTCCGGTTTCAAAAGAACAGTTGATTATTTTAATCCGGCTTGGCGCATTTCGTTTTACCGGGAAAGAAAAATCACGACTGCTGTGGGAAATCCATCTTCACCTGAAAAAGCCTTCGAAGAACGGGCATTCACCGGGCATGTTCCGGGCCGAATCCAAAGAATTTAAGCTGCCTCCGTTGAAACACGAACCGCTGGAAGATGCTTACGATGAAATTGAACTGCTGGGATTTCCGCTGAGCATGAGTAGTTTCGACATGTTGCAAACCGGTTTCAGGGGCGAGGTTCAGGCAGGCAATCTGATTCAGCACACGGGCAAAAAAGTGCGGATGGTGGGCAACCTGGTAACCATTAAAAATGTGCGGACCGTGAAACGTGAAATGATGCACTTTGGGACGTTTCTGGATGTAACCGGCGAATTTTTCGACACCGTTCATTTTCCCGATTCACTAAAAAAATATCCATTCAGAGGAATGGGCGTTTACCTGATTCTGGGCAAAGTGGTGGAAGAATTCGGGTATCCATCGCTCGAAGTGCAGAAAATGGCAAAGCTGCCCATTAGGTCCAATCCGAAAGCTTGATTCATAACATTCATTGAAGGTAGTTGTTAAGTTTTATTGAGACTGTTATCTATTCGGCAACTGATAAATTGAATTTCAAATGAATGTAAAAATATTGGGAACCAAAGGCGAAATAGAAGAATCGGCTCCTTGGCATACAAAGCAGTCCGGAGTTTTAATCGACAATAAATTTTTATTCGATTTGGGCGAAGAAGAATACCTGGAATACAATCCTGAATTTGTTGTTTTTACGCATCTCCATCCCGATCATGCATTTTTTGTAAGAAGGAAAAATGAATTAAATCAAAAAATAGAAGCTTATGCCCCGGAAAAATCGGATGAGGCTGATTTTGTTAAAGTTAAAAATAAACCCTTCTCAAAAAAGGGGTATCATTTTACTCCCATCCCAACCATTCATAGTTTGAAGGTAAAATCGCAGGCATACATTGTGGAAAAAGACGGCACACGGCTGCTTTACACAGGCGACCTTGCCTGGATGAAAAAGGAATATCAGAAAGAGCTGGGTAAACTCGATATGGTAATTACTGAAGGCAGCTTTGTTCAGAAAGGCGGAATGATACGCCGCGACAAGGAAAGCGGAAAAATATTCGGACATACGGGCATCCCCGATCTTATACGGATTTTTAGCGAACACACCAGTCATATTGTTTTAACTCACTTTGGTAGCTGGTTTATGGAAGATGTTGAAGCTGCCAGGAAAAAGATAAACGAATTAGTTCCGCAGAACGTAACTGTTACTGTTGCGCGCGACGGACAGGAATTTGAAGTGTAAAAACCTTGAACTGGTTTTTCTGAACATTCCGATTTTCGCCACGTTCCGTTTTTAAAAGCGAAAAGAAAATGAAACGATTGCCTATTTCTGATTCAAAAATAGTTCTGATTTTATTTTTTGGTTTGCTGATTTCCTGTCAGTCGGTCAATAAGAATGAGCAGAATTCGGAAAATGAAAAACAACCCAACGAAGATGTAAAAAGCGAAAGTCAGGAAACGTCCGGTAACATGAAACAAATTCTGTCGGATGAATCCCATTTTTTGATGCGACTTCCGAAGGACTGGGAGTTTGAAAAGTCCTCCCGGGGCGGAATTTTTCCGATTATCAATGCATTTCCGTCGGAAGAAAGAAGCACAATTGAACTACCTGCCACAGTCCATGCCAATCCTGAAATTTCCTACATCGGAATTTTCCCTAAAGGTTACGGAACTGATTTGCCATTCAGCAAAATCCGTAAAATATCGGGTGCCGATCCATCGTTGTCTTTTGAAATCAATCAAACAAAAACAACTGTTTACCTGCTTGAGAATGATCAACCCTGGGGTTATTTTATTGTTCCGGCATCTCCCCCGGCAAACTGGAGTGACGACGGTTTTATTTTTGCGCAGGTTGCCGCAGAAAACATCGAAATAAAGTGCTATGACGAGAAAACGGGCGAAGAACTGGAAATGTCGGAATGCGATCCGATGACCGGTGATGAAATAAAACGATTCGGAACTATTCCGGAAGAAAATCAGGAAACTTTAACTGCCATTTTACAATCGTTTCAGTTTGAAACGCTGGCGAACGGTTCCGATAAAAATGCTTCTTCAGAAAAGGGAATCCGGATTGAAAAACCAACTGCCGGTTCAACTGTTTCTTTTCCGCTTAAAATAAGCGGTGAGGCCAAAGGAAACTGGTTTTTTGAGGCCGAATTTACGGTTCACCTTTTGCAAAATGAAAATGAACTGGCAGTAGCCATTCT
>DATFJO010000132.1:0-5744 GCA_035269145.1 Tangfeifania sp.
GTTTTAAAAATCAGTTTCCAATCAGGGCTTCCGACTCTTTCTTCGCCCATTTCATCAATGCAGTTCTTTCTTTCTCGGTGAGTTTTCGATCCGGATGCTTTTCAAGGAATTTTGATGGTGGCATTTCATCTTCTTCAATTACCTCGGCAATTTCGCGAAGTGTTGTAATCTTTTTTACTTTTTTCAATTCGTGGAGCTTTGTAAAATCCAACTCATCAAGTGCATCCTCATTTTGAGAATCAGCACCATGGCATTGAAGACACGACTTTTCAGCAATCTTTTTAATATCATCAGGCAGAATTTCAGGAGATTGCGATGATTTTGAAATGAGGGTAGCGCTTATTAAAACAGCAGCGACTGCAAAGATCATCAGGAAAAAAACATATTTTTTCATAATTCAAAATTTAAAAGATTTTCGATTCCCACTTAAAATACAGTATTTTTTGCAATTTTATGATAAAATGTACGATAAAGATTTGAGTAAAAACATTAATTAATCCTATTTTTATTGAGAAACATGAAAACACAACTCTTGGTTTAAATATTAACTTTGGCGGAAAATTAATGATTATGCGTTTGATTTTTTTGGCAATCACTTTCCTCATTGGCGGTTTTCAGCTTGTTTCCGGACAGGTTTCGCAGGGAGGTCAACCATTGGAAGTTCCCCCTTTAAAATATGGCGGAATACAGGTGATTGAAATGCCACGAATAAATAATGATCTCATCAGTGAGAAATCAACAGACACCTCAGATAAACCCCGTTTGAAAAATTTTCGTTTTGCTCATGGATTCGATGTAAATATTTCGCCCGAAAACCAGGGACGATGGACCGACGGACCCGGCGGAACTAAAATATGGAGATTGAAAATCCGTTCAGAAGGAGCCTATTCTCTCAGTATTATTTTCAGTGATTTCGAATTGCCGCAGGGTGCACGTCTGTTTCTTTTCAATGAAAAAGCCAACCATTACCTTGGAGCATTTACATCGTTCAACAACAAAAAATCGGGTAAATTTGCGGTTTCTCCGGTTGCCGGCGAAGAAATAACCATCCAGTATGAGGTGCCCTCAGCAAAAAACAGCAAGGTTCCTTTTGTCATTTCCGGTGTAAATCACGATTATAAGAATATTTTAAAATACAGCGACCGTCGCCCCATGGGAATTGAAGCAGGCTCCTGCAACATCGATATCAACTGTGATTTAGGCGATGTCTGGGACGACTCGAAAGATGCTGTTTGCCGAATTATAATTACTAAAAAAACAGGGACGCAGACAATTAGCGAAATATGTACCGGAACACTGATTAACAACACTGCCGAAAATCAAAATCCTTATGTAATAACTGCCGCCCACTGCATAGAAGAAGCAGCCTTTGCAGAGACTTCGGTTTTTACGTTCAATTACGAAAGTCCGTATTGCGCGCCGCTCGATGGCGATCCTGGAAATTCAATTTCCGGCTCAAAACTTCTGGCCATTTCCGATTCACTCGATTTTGCGCTGGTGGAACTCAGCCTGGTGCCACCACCAGAATACAAACCTTTTTTTGCGGGTTGGAACAGAAAAAATGAAATCCCCGATTCAACAGTGAGCATCCATCACCCGCAGGGCGACATCAAAAAAATTGCGCTCGACAGAGACGAACCGGTCATTTCCGATTTCATATCGGGCTACACTCCCAGCGGGTTTCTGAAAATCAACCGTTGGGATATCGGGGTAACGGAAAATGGTTCCTCCGGAGGCCCGCTTTTTAATCCTGACCAAAAATTAATCGGTACGTTAACCGGAGGAGCTGCAACATGCAGCAACCCGGTACGCGATTATTTTTCGCGTTTCGAAATTGCATGGGAATACAAACCCGATTCAACCAAACAACTAAAATACTGGCTCGATCCGCTGGATGCCGGAATTGAAACCTTACAGGGCAAACGTTTTTATGAAAACGAAAACCTGTGCCTTTCTTTTACGCATCTCGACGATGATGACCAGCACCAGGCTGTTCCGCTGCTCACCGATGAAGGTTTTTCGGGCTATTGGGGCGGCACCAACAATGTTGGGATCAGTGAATTTGTGGAGCGTTTTTCCATTTACGGGAACGAGCAACTTTCAGGAATATCGATGGGAATCGGGAAACTCAGAATATCTAACCTGGAACCATTTACTGAAAGGGAAATCACACTTAAGGTGTATAACGGTACAAAAAAGCCGGAAGCACTTATTCACTCACAGGTTGTAAACCTGAAAGCACTTGTTGGCGATGCCATGAATTTCATTGGGTTTACTGAACTGGTAGAACCTGCCGATACATTTTTTATAGGTTTTGAACTCAGCAATTTACTACCAACCGATTCATTTGCAGTTTACCAATCGGTAAGGCCCGCCGAAAAAGAAAATTTCTTTTATTTCAAACAGGACGGTTTCTGGGAAAGTTTTAAAAATGCCAATGTCGATAGTTTTGCGATGGTCAATGTTTTTGAGCTGCTGGCATGCAATGTGGATGCGCTGGTTAACGATACGCCACTGGTGCAAAACCCAATGGAAGCGCTGATCTATCCAAATCCAGCCCGCTCGGTGTTTACTTTTGAAACCGGCCAACAAATTGATCCGGGTAAAATCAGCGTTTTCAATTTAATCGGACAGCAGGTTGATGCAAAACTGATGAATCTATTCGATAAAAAAATTCAAATTGATTTGTCGGGAAACCTCCCCGGTATTTACTTTGTGCGTTTCGAAAGCGAGACCGGAATCATTTCGAAAAAAGTAACATGGGCACCCTGGTAAAAAGTGAAATATGCAGCGACTGACGATTTATTTGCTTACAATCATATTATTTACAAACTGTTCCGGCGAAAAAAAAACGGAACAAAAAACTTCCGGATTCAATAAATATGCGCATGGATTTCAACTTGAAAAAACTGAAAATTTCACCAAACTTTCAGTTTTCAACCCATGGGAAAGAGCCGAAAATATTTCGGTTGACTACTATCTTGTAAAAAAAGGAGCATCCCTACCCGATTCATTTACCAATGAGAAGGTGATTCGCACACCGGTTGAACGGGTAATTTGTTTGTCGACCACGCACATTGCATTTCTCGAAGCCCTGAACGAAACCGGCACCATTGCAGGAATTTCCGGCAGCCAGTATGTTTCTAATCCAACAGTTAGAAAACGAATAAAAGATGGCGAAGTTTCTGATGTTGGATACGGCCAAAACCTGAATTACGAGGAAATTGTAAACCAGCAACCCGACCTCGTGATGGTTTACGGAGTGGGAAGCGAAGTAACCAGCTACACCCAGAAACTGGAAGAACTGGGTGTTCCGGTGATTTTGATTGCCGAATACTTAGAAGAAAATCCACTGGGAAAAACAGAATGGATAAAATTTGTTGGCGCTTTGTTTGAAAAGGAAACAGAAGCAGAAAATTATTTTTCAGAGGTGGAAAATAATTACCTGGAGCTTAAACAGAAAGTTGCCGGAAAAACCGACAAACCCAAAGTGTTGGTAGGCTCTCCATATAAAGAAACCTGGTGGGTGCCGGGTGGCAATTCATACATGGCCAACCTGATTTCGGATGCAGGTGGAAATTACCTCGGGAAAGAAACCGGGACAAACGAAAGCTACGCCATTTCGTTTGAAAATGCACTGGCTTGGGGCAGCGAGGCCAATGTTTGGATCAACATGGGAAACCTCACATCCAAAAAAGAAATCCAGACAGCCAACGAGCGGTTTGCCCGTTTAAAAGTATTTAATGAAGGAGAAATTTACAACAACACAAAAAGGCTGAGTTCGCATGGAGGAAACGACTTCTGGGAAAGCGGAACGGTTCATCCCGACTGGATTTTGCGTGATTTGATTGCTATTTTTTACCCCGGGTTGATTGATGCAGAAATGATTTATTATGAAGAAATTAAATGAGTAATAAACGCCCACATAAAAAGCTGCCGGTAGCACTGATTTTTTCATTGCTCGGATTGCTCTTTTTGGTGTTGTTTATCGCTGATTTGTTGCTGGGTTCGATTATTATTCCGGTGAAACAGGTGTTGCTTTCATTTTTCCCTCAATCAGCCACCAACGAAACTTTCCGGACAATTGTAATGGAATTCCGGCTTCCTAAAGCTGTAACCGCTGTTTTAACCGGGGCAGCGCTTTCACTGAGCGGCCTCCAAATGCAAACCGTTTTCCGGAATCCGCTGGCCGGACCTTACGTATTGGGGATTAGTGCAGGTGCCAGTCTGGGAGTGGCACTTTTTGTGCTGGGGTTTTCATCGGTTCTGGCAGCCGGTATTTTTACCACAACCGGTGCCCTGCCACTTGCGCTGGTAGCATGGGCGGGTTCTTTCCTGGTAATGCTGCTTGTGTTGTATGTTTCGGTTCGCGTAAACGATATCATGACCATACTGATTCTCGGTATACTTTTTACCAGTGCAGTAACTGCCATTGTAAGCATTTTGCAGTATTTCAGCAACGAGTCGATGCTGAAAGCATTTATTATCTGGACCATGGGGAGTTTGGGAAGCGTCACCAAATCGCAACTGACTATTTTAACGCCGGCTATTTTTTTGGGCGTGTTACTGGCGTTCTGGAAAATAAAAGATTTAAATGCATTTCTTTTGGGTGAAAATTATGCGCGTTCATTGGGTGTTTCCGTCAAAACCAGCCGTGTCATCATTTTTTTAAGCACCAGTCTGCTGGCAGGTACCATCACAGCTTTTTGCGGACCCATAGGATTTATCGGAATTGCAGTTCCGCACATTTGCCGGGTGCTTTTTAAAACCGCCAACCACCTGATTTTGGTACCGGCAGTAATTCTGACAGGGAGTATTGTAATGCTTTTCAGTGATATTGTTTCGCAGCTTCCCGGGCTGCAAACCACCCTGCCCATCAACTCGGTAACCGCACTCATCGGAATCCCGGTAATTGTGTGGATGATTGTAAAGAACAGAAAATTTGTATCGGTGTCATGAACAGCCAACGTTTCAATATCGAATTGCAGCAGCTTTCCGTGGGTTACGAACAACCGGGAGCACCGCCGCTCGAGATAATGAAAGATATAAACCTGTCGGCGGCGCCGGGAGAAATGGTAGCTCTCATCGGAAGCAATGGTATCGGAAAAAGCACTTTGCTGCGTACACTTGCTGGGTTTCAGCCCTGGTTTTCAGGAAATATCCAAATTAGTGGCAGAAACCTGAAACAGGTGGGTGCAAAGGAACTGGCCACAATAATGAGTTTTGTATCTACAGAAAATGTGCGTGTTCCCAACCTGTCAGTTTTCGATTTGGTGGCTTACGGAAGATTCCCTTATACCAACTGGATTGGAATGCTTTCTGACAAAGATAAATCAGAAGTAAAAGAAGCCATTGAAAAAGTTGGGCTCCGTGGATTTGAAAACCGCCCGGTGGCCCAAATCAGCGACGGCGAACGACAACGGGCAATGATTGCCCGCGCACTGGCGCAGGATACGCCGGTAATTGTTCTGGATGAACCTACAGCTTACTTAGATGTGAGCAACAAATACGAAATATTTCACCTTTTGCAGGTTTTGGCTAACGATAAAAAGAAAACAATTGTGCTTTCCACCCACGACCTCAACATTGCTCTGCGCGAAGTGGATAAACTATGGATTGCTACTGATAAAGGAACAAACCAGGGAGCTCCCGAGGATGCTGTATTGCATGGCTGGCTGAACCAGTTATTCAGAAACGACCATGTGGGCTTTGATGCCAATGAAGGCGAATTCTTCTTCAAAAAA
>DATFJO010000133.1:0-14848 GCA_035269145.1 Tangfeifania sp.
ACTGGTTCAGCCAGTCTTCACGCCTTTCTCCGGGCAACCCAAGAATTAAATGCGCGCCGTTATTGATTCCCCTCCTGCTGGTCTCTTCCAGCGCCTGAACAGACTCTGCAAAAGTGTGTCCGCGGTTAATTTCATCGAGAGTGCTGTCGAGGTGCGACTCAAGCCCGAATTCCACCATCACATAGGCTTTTTTGCTCAAATCTTCTAAATAATCGAGCAACTCTTTTTGGAGAGCATCGGGCCGGGTAGAAACAACCAGACCTATAATTTTAGGGTGCTTCAAAGCTTCTTCGTAAAGCTGAACCAGGTTTTCAATGGGAGCATAACTGCTGGTGTAGGCCTGGAAATAGGCCAGGAAACGGATCGACTTGTATTTCTTTTCAAAAAAACTGATGCCCTGTTCCACCTGGCTTGTCACACTGTTTTCGAGGCTGCAGTAGCTGGGTTTAAAGGTTTTGTTATTGCAGTAGGTGCAGCCGCCGTATCCTTTTTTGCCGTCGCGGTTAGGACATGTAAAACCTCCGTCCACCGACACCTTTTGCACCCGCTCCGAAAACAGGTTTCTGAAATAGGTTGGAAAATCATTGTAACGTTTCGAATGTCCCCAGGAATAGGTTGGATTCACCATGAATTTTTAATTTGGCTGCAAAATTACAGAAAAATTTGAAGCAGGGGAATTCACCCGGTTGTTCAAAAAATATTGAAAACTTTCTGCTTCCAGAGGCTGTTAACTCTTTTTATTAAGAAATCTTATTTCTATTTTTAAAAAAGCAAAATAACGCGTATGCTCACCGAAAAAGACTTACAACAAATTGAGGAGCGGGGAAGTAACCCCGAAACGGTTAAAAAACAGATTGAAAACTTCAGGAAAGGATTCCCTTACCTTGAAGTAGAGGCGGCTGCAACCGTTGGGAATGGGATTATACAGCTCGATGAAGAAAAAGTTAAGAACCGTGCTGAAATCTACGACCGGAAGATAGAAGCGGGAATAAAACCCTTAAAATTTGTACCGGCTTCAGGGGCTGCCAGCCGGATGTTCAAAGCGCTTTTTGAAGCACTGGAAGCCTGCAAAGAAAGTGGCAATCAGAAAGAAGTGCTTGCACGGTTTTCGGCAGCCAGAGAATTTCTGGCCAACAAGGAACAGTTTGCTTTTTTTAACGACCTGAAAGAGGTACTCGAAAAAGAGAATGCCCCCGAAGGATGCAAAAACTGGATTGACTACCTGCTGAATGAAAGAGGACTCAATTATGGATCGTTGCCTAAAGGATTGCTTAAATTTCATAAATATGGAGACGGCGAGCGGACACCTTTTGAAGAACACCTTGCAGAAGGTGCCCTTTACGGAAAAGATAAAAACAATGTAGTGCGGTTGCATTTTACAGTTTCTCCTGAACACCAGGAAGCTTTTGAAGAGTTGTTCGGGAAAGTCCGGGCGAAATATGAAAATGAGTTGGATGTAAAATTTGAAGTTTCCTTCAGTCTTCAGAAACCATCTACCGACACCATTGCGGTGGATTTGAACAATGAACCCTTCCGCGAAGAAGACGGAAGTTTGCTTTTCCGGCCCGGCGGACATGGGGCACTCATTGAAAATCTGAACGATTTGGATGCAGATATCATTTTTATAAAAAATATCGATAACGTAGTTCCCGATAAACGCAAGCAACTTACAGTGGATTACAAGAAAGCGCTTGCCGGTGTTTTGCTCCGCAGCCAGGAAAAAATGTTCCGTTACCAGAAATTACTGAATGAACGCCATCCTTCTGCGCTCGACAGTGGATTTCTGGCCGAAGCATCCAACTTTCTCGAGAATACGCTGAATGTTCAGCCTCCTGAAAGTCAGTACTACACCGAAAAAGAAGAACTTTATCATTACCTGCGCGAAAAGTACAACCGGCCTTTGCGGGTGTGTGGCATGGTAAAAAATGAAGGCGAACCCGGAGGCGGGCCGTTTCTTGCAAAAAACCCCGACGACACGGTTTCGCTTCAGATTGTGGAAAGTTCACAAATTGATCCTGAAAGTGTTCAGCAACAAAATATTGTTAAGAATGCCACCCATTTCAATCCGGTTGATTTGGTGTGTGCCACCCGGAATTACAAGGGAGAAAAGTATGATCTGAAAAAGTTTACCGATCCGGCAACGGGCTTTATTTCAAAAAAATCGAAAGACGGAAAAGATTTGAAAGCCCAGGAACTGCCCGGATTGTGGAATGGTGCTATGAGCGACTGGAATACACTTTTTGTAGAGGTGCCTGTTGAAACATTCAACCCGGTGAAAACCGTCAATGATTTGTTAAGGGATCAACACCTTTAGTTGAAGTTATTTCATTATTCGAAGTGATTTGTTAATTTCGCAGTTTCATTTTTGGAGGATTGATGAGCCAGGAAGAACGGAATTTTTTAGATGAAGAGAATATCAGCGAAGCACTCAGCAGGTTTAAACGATCGCTGATTTCAGGAAGAAAGAGTTACTTTGATGTATCTGAATTTGAGGGTATTGTTGAATATCTGCTTGATGAAGGAGATATTAATGCCTCAGAAATTGCTGCCAGGCAAGGCATTCAGATTCACCCCGGCGCAGTTCCGCTCCAGTTGAAATACGCACAGGTTTTACTCAGCAAAGGGAAATACGAAAATGCACTTCAGTACCTCGATTTGGCCGAACAGGTTGAAGCTACCAACCCCGATGTGCATTTGATGAAAGGTTCAGCATGGTTGGTAATGGGCGAAGATATAAATGCAGAACAATCGTTCCGGCAGGCCCTGAAAAACGGGGAAACCGAGAAGGATGACATTTTGTATCACATTGGAGCCGCTTATGTTCAGGCAGGAGAAGTTTCAAAAGCGCTCGAATTTTTTGAGGCAGCGCTGCGAATAAATCCCAAAAACGACCTGGCACTATACGAGCTTGGTTTTTTTAGCGACCAGACCGGCGATTACCAGAAAAGCATTGATTACTACAACCGTTACCTCGATCTCGATCCGTTTAACTATTCCATCTGGTTTAACCTGGGGATTACATACAACAAAGCCGCCAACTACGAAAAAGCAGTTGAAGCTTATGAATTTGCCTATGCACTGAATGAAAATTACAATCAAACCCTGTTTAATATCGGCAATGCATACGCCAACGACGGTAAGTTCGAAAAGGCGATTAGCAGATACAGGGAATTTATTGAAATCGATCCCGAGAATGATGATGCTTACTGTTACATTGGAGAGTGTTATCTGAACCTGGAAGATTACATAAAATCGGAATACTACTACCAGAAAGCCCTCAAAATAAACCAGGACAATGATTCTGCCTGGTTTGGAATCGGGTTGATAATGTGGGTGGAGAGAAAGTGGGAAGAAAGCATTGTTTTTATCAGAAAGGCGCTGGATGTTGATGAAACAAATCCGGAATACTGGCTCACTCTTGCCAAGGTTTATACCGATTCCAACAAGCAGGAAAAAGCCAGCAAAACCTATAAATATGCCAGCAGGCTTGAACCTGAAAACAGCGAGATTTGGCTAAGCTGGGTGGAATCTCTTCTGAAATTTGGAGAAACAGGAAATGCTTTGCGCATTTTAAAATCAGGCCTTAAAAAGAACAGCGATGTTGCTTTAAAGTACCGGATGGTAAGTCTTTTAATGGAACGGAAAAAAGAAAGCGAAGCACTTGCTATGCTCGAAAAAGCCATGGAGCAGGATTTTATCCAGGTAAATTATTTGTTCGATGTATATCCCAAAGCCATTAAAAATAAAAAACTGCAAAAGCGCATCGATGAATACAGGGAGCGCAACAATCTCAAATAATTTTTCAATGTCCACATTATCTGATCATCGCCTTTTGCCTGGCGAATGCTTTGATAGTATTCTTACAGGAATCTTGCCAGTAATATTCTGATGGTCACAAATAATGAAATGCATTTTTCACATCCCTGCTGAATTTTATATTTCCCCGAAACTATAAATATCTGTCTGTTTTTATTTAACTTTCCGGTCTGAATCCATTAAACTATTGAATGATGAAACTTAACTATTCTGTCACCCGGACTGTCACATTTTTATTTTCTGTTTTTATAATCTCACAGGTATTCTCCTGTTCATCCGGCAAAAAAATCGGCGTTGGTGCTGAACCATCCAGCAATGCTGAAATACTTTTTAACGGAAGTCGTGAGATGCTTGGTGAAAAATGGACGTACTGGGAAGGTCCGCGGTTTGCTTCGGAAATGCCCATAAAATGGGAAATTGTTGATGATCCGGTGGATGAAGGGACTGTGGTAAGCAGTAATGATCCAACAGCGGAAGGCGGGTTGTATGGTACTGCCGATATAGTTACCAAAGAAAAATTTCGTGATTTCCGGCTTCATGTTGAATTTTTAGTGAAAGAAGAGGGTGGAAACAGCGGGGTTTACCTGCAAAACCGCTACGAAATTCAGGTGCTGGATGGCGATACTACCAAACATGGAATGGGAGCTGTTATCAACGAAACCCCCTCGCCTTATCACGCATACAACGGAACAGGCAAATGGAATGCTTACGACATTAAATTCAGGGCCGCCCGTTTTGAAAATGGCGGGCGAACAGAAAAAGCCCTTGTATCCATGTATTTTAATGGCGAAAAAGTACATGTCAATGTTCCCATCAACCAGGTTTGGGGCGGACCTAATTCAGGGCTCGACGGAGGAAACAATGGCGGCAAGGGAATAACCGACAGGCCGGGAGGTATCAAACTACAGGCAGAAGGTCACGATGTGCTTTACCGGAACATCTGGATTGAAGAACTTGAAATTGAAGAGCCCGATACCGATTTTTAAATTACTCTGTCAGATCCAGAAACCATTGAATGGAAGCCAGCCCTGTGGGAACAATTCCTTCCCTGTGATCGAGGTCGGGCAATGGAATCAGGGTCACATTGTTTGAGCTGGCGCCTGCATCAAGAAAATCCTGGTGAATATCGAAGGAAACCTGTGCCGGCACAAAATCATCGGCTGTGCCATGATATATTCGTGTGGGAATACTCGTTGCCCAGGCTTCTACACTGTTGTCTGCCAGCGTTTGTATCAATGAAGTAAATGTAGTGTCGGTTGTGTAGTTTTCGATGTAGTTTTCAGTAAACAGGTCGGCAATTACCGTGGTCAGTTCTTCATTAATTTCTTCTCCGGATAACGTGCCGTCGTAAAGTGTCGGTATTTTTTCGGCGTAGGGCTCCTGAAAAATTGAATCGATCGGTGTGGTTACCACTCCCAGGTTTTTGTAACTGTCAATCATATAGCCTGCAAAATAAGGCATCGGGTAATTTTCCTGGTTCAAAATGTATTGGTTGATGTAACTTAAATCGTACGGACCTGCACCGCATGCACTGGCTTTAAGGTTAAATTCTCCGGAGTAATTTTGTTCGATGGCTTTTTGCACAGCCATTGTGGCCCATCCGCCCTGTGAATACCCGGAGATGTATAAATCACTGGTGACGCTCACATTTAAATGGTTCTGAGTAAGTTCTTTAATCGCACGCAGCATGTCTACAACTGTCTGCACCGTTGATTCTTTATGCAAATACGGATGAAAAGTATTGTCGGAAGAACCAAAACCGATATAATCGGGAATCGCAACTACAAAACCGGTGGATGCAACAGATTCTAGCATCAGGTATAACTGGTTGTCCGGATTTTCTGACGGGGCATTGCTGTGCAAAGTATTGGTTCCGTTTTGGTAACTCATTACCGGGAAAGGCCCCTCTCCCAAAGGCACGCAAACCAGCCCCGAAGCTACCTGCGATTCACCTTGCAAAGTGGTATAATATGTAATTTTGTAAACGGTTAATCCATATTCAACCCGATCGCGCACGGCGGCCATTTCGGGGTACTGATCTACCATCTGGTCGAAAACTGTTTCGATAAGAATAGGGAGATAGGATTTTTCAGTTTCATAACTGATAAGGTATTCATTGACAGGATCAGAATCGTCATCATTAAAAAGGTTATGGCAGGCTGAAAAACTTATTATTACGATGCTGAAAAAGATTGTTTTGGCTAAAGTGCTAAATTTCATTGTCATGGCTGTAGTTTTATTAATTTTCCAAAGTTAATCAAAAAAGTATTTTTTTGTTTAAAAATAGCTAAAATCAAATGGTCTGTTTGGTTTTAACGGTTTATTGCGACGTTTGGTATTAAAGAACGTATTTCTATTCTTTGGGTTCAATTCCCAATGCCTTTTTGGCGCCGGAATAAATTGATTTCCACCAGAAATTAATGATCGATCGCTTTTCATCGCGTTCAAAATGAATGGAAACCGGTTCAGGTTCGTCGCCTTTGGGATAGCTGGAGTTAAGTATCATTTTATTGGCCCAGAAACTTGCCAGCCGTGCTTTTTGTTGCTGGTCGCCATCAAAATTCAGGACTGCTATTTTCAGGTTGTCGTAACTCATTAACAATGAGCCTTCAGAATTTTGAGCGTTTAGTTCAAGTTCGAATTCAAAAGAGTTGAGTTTCCCTTCTTCAATTTTCATCGGTTCCGATTTTCCAAGCATGTTGTTTATTGCAGTTAGTTCCATTGGCTGAAGTGAACCTTTAACGGTGTGTAAATAATCGGGGCTGGTCATGTCGAACCGAAAATGTGCCTCGAGCAATGCTTTTCCGTAAATTTCTGTTTGTGCCTCGAGCGTCAGGAAACTGTTGCGCCGTATTACTTCCTTCATGTTTGAAATTTTGCCTCCGCTGAAAGCGAGGTCTTTAAATTCAACCACCCCCGGTTCATCCGAAATTGCCGTCAGTTCACTGTACCTGATTTGTGATGGCATTAAACAAACTGAATCAAATACAAAAGGTTGTTTGATTCCTTTAATCAAATCCTGTGGCCATGGCGGACGCTGATCATGATTAAACGGATAGCGTTTGTTACGAAAAATATTCACCCGTGCAGGTCCGATTTTCAGCGATGCCGCATCCAGCACATTTTCTTTCAGCCACCTTTTTTCATCGATTCCATGCATCTCGGCAAAATCAATCCGGCCGTTTACCACATCGGTCTGAAATCCTTTCATTACCGGAAAAGCTTCTTTTTCAATTAGCGGATTGATGGCAATATTTGTCAGTAATACCCGGTGCTGTGCCGAATTATACAAAAGTGAATCAGCAGTAAATTCATACAGACCATCTTTGCTTTGAGTTTTCAGTCCGGTTGTGGAGATCTCAAATTCTTCGGAATTCAGAAAATTTGCAGGGGGTTGGTTTTCGGCAATCAGAATATTTTTAAAACCGAGGTTTATTTTGTTGTCGAACAACTCTTTTTGAAGCCAGTTAAAGTTAACGCCGGCATTTTTTAAGGTCAGTCTGTTTACTTTTATCTGATCGAGATAAGGCTCAACAAACGGATAAAGGTCGAGTGTCTGCAAAAATTCGATGGTGTCTTGCTCTGTTTTTTTATTGATGTGGATTTCAACCGAAGGATTCTCAATATTTATCGCCTTAAAATTGAACCGGTCTTTATTCAGTGCATCATCCAAATCAAAATCTGAAAAACTGATTTCGGGGGCATGAATTGTAAAATTGTTGTTGTTCGGACTGGTAGAAAAAGGTTCCACTTTCAGGTCTTCAATGGTAATCGATTTTTGCTCCCGGTTAAACTTTACCTCTCCGGCGGCCAGGCTGTGGTTTTCGTCGAGCGGTGCCTTGAAATTGGCGAGATTCAGAAAAATATTGCTGCTGTTTATTTGTGCCTGATTTCCCTCGTTGGTAATTGTTACCCGGGGCATGGTCAGGTTAAAACCAAAGCTGGCCCCGGTACGATGGTCGATTCCAACAGTTGAGTAGGTTATCACTTCGGCATTGTTGATTTTAAACGAGTCAAGCTGAAGAGAATGAATAAAATTTGGCAACGGAAAACGGTAATTGCTTAAATCGAGTGATTTGGCTTTTCCAGGCTGGTTGTAAATTTGAAATTTAGGCGATGAAATCTCAAGCGTTTTAATTTTTGGATTTTTGGAATAAAAAGCTTGCTGAAAATCAAAGTTGCTGATTTTCAGTTCAGGAATCGAAACCTGGAAAGTGGTTGGCAGTTCAATGTATTTTTCCGAGGTTATTAACGGATATAACAGTCCGTTTTTCATGCTCACTGTTGAATTGGCAGAAGAAAGCCTGATTTCGCCGGCCTTTAAAACATGTACACTGTCTGATAGTTCAAACTGCTGATCTTTAATACTGATGTCGAAATCGTCGGAAAAAAAGAGCCGCTGTTTGTTCAGTTCGTTTTTATTCAGTCTGAAATTAGAAAGCGATGCCGAAAATTCATTGTCGAAGGAAGTTGTTCTGCCCCTCCGGGTGTGATTTACCCAAGTTATTTCGCCATTTGGAATGGAGAAACGTTTGATGTCAAAATCCTCCACATAGTTGAAAATCAGATCGTAAAATTCATTCAGGTCAATTTTTTGTTTGCCGGCCCTGAGTGCTCCAAAATTTTCAAAATAAATTTTTGGGTTAACAATTTCAAACTGGTCTATTTTTAGTTTTTTATTGAAGAAAGCATTGTTAAGATCAACCCCGTTAAGGCTGATTTTAGGGACACTAATGTTGTAAATTTCCGACCGTTTGTATTGCTGCATGGTGCTCATTGTCACATTGTCGGGCACCGGCTGAAGTTGCAGATTTTCAATCTGAACCTGCTGCCCGAGGCTGGAAACCCTGATTCTGCCCATTTCCAGTTTGTGTAAATTGTCGACAAGTCGCATGTTGTAATCCGAGAAATCGAGGTCGAAATTGGTGGCATAAAAAAACTTGTCGGTTCTTTGCAAACTGGTTGAGTCGAGCGTAAAATCGGTGAGACTAAAAGTAAAACCGGTTTCAAAATAGCCCTGCAGTTTTTGGTTTTGGCGGTTCTGAATGTTTAATTTTCCGTTTTCAATATACACCAGGTTTGAATAAATCCCCAGCAGATAATCCGAAACCATCTCAAACAAAAGACCGGCGTCTTTTTGACGTTTCTGTTTCTGACGTTCCAAATGGTATTGCAGGTGCACATCGGGCTCGATAATTTCAATTTTCGAAGTGGGCAACCGACGCGTATAATAAAGTTGTTTCAAATCCACATCTTCAATATTCACCTCGCGGCACTCAATATTTATTTCGGTGCGTGCATTGAATTCCTGAAGAACAGAAGGTATAAGTTTAATTTGTTTTATGCCGAGGCGGTTGGTGAAAGTTGAAACAAAAAGCGAATCGGCGCTAAAATCGTGCTGATTATCTTCGTGACGCAGCTCATACCCACCTACGCGCATTTCCAGATTGTCGGCATGAAAAAGTTTTTCACGGTTTTGGGCCGATGTGGAATCGAGAGCAAATCCATTCAGTACAATATCGATGGAGCGAAATTGCTGCTGGTAGTTTATCGTGTCGGGCTGACGGAAGATTTCCAGGTGGGCGTTTTTCAGGGTGAAACTGTCAATCTCCATTTTTGTGAACTGGTTTTGCACCAGGGTATAAAGATCGAAATCGTTTAGTTGATTCAAATTAAACCGGTTAGGATTTTCTTTATGAAAGAAGCGAATTTCAGGATTGTCGAATTCAAGGTAGCTGATTTTCATTGAATCGTTGAGCGCAAAGTGGGTGATGCTTTTGCTTTTAACGTATACTTCGGGCACTGTTACCTCGAAAAGATTTTTTTCGGAAACATGGTAAAGCGGGAAAAGCCGGAATCCTGCCGCACGTATATCTGTACTTTTCAGCGAGTATTCAAGTGTATCGATGGTGGTAACATGCAGGCTGTCGCCCATGTTGTTTCTGAAATTATTCATTTTAACCAGTACATCGTCGGTTTCAAAAAAGCGGGTTTTACTAAAAACCATGACCGAATCGGTACGGAATCCGTGCACTTCAAGCATTACCTGTTCAGCCTGAGATTGCTGCAAAGTTGTTCCTGCGGCACCGTAACCCCAAAATTGGCATCCGAAAACTCAATCATGTCAATTTTCAGTTGTTGCAAATAAGTTTGAAACAGCGGCCTGATTTCAGCCACCACCTGGTCTGCCATATCAAGGGAGTCGTTTCGGAACAGCTCTTCACCCGACAGCTCTAAAACCGGCCTCGAAACTGTGATTTTCCGGCAATGAAAAGTCTGATTTTTCCATAACGTTCTAAAGTTGATTCTTTCCATTCTTACCGACTCGGCAGTAAACGAGTAAAGGGTTTTTGCCGGATTGTCTCTCTGAATATTTTTAAACTTTTCTTCTTTCGGAATCAACTCGATTTCACGCAGCGTAAATGCAAACGGAAAAATTTCCCATCCGATTTTTCCGATGGAGAGTTGGTACAATCCGTCCGATTTTTCAGAAACAAATTCTGACGCTTCTTTTTTGAGGTAATCGGGGGCTTTCAGCCAGGTTGCAAACAACGCAGCAACCATGAGAAAGGCAAGTGCCGCCAAAAACCAACCAGTTATCTTCTGTATTATTTTTCTTTTTCCTCCCATATTTAAGGATTGGTTCCGGTTATAAAGATATCAGAATTTCCGTAGGGTTGCGTTCAACATTTGAAAAAGGATTAATTTGCAACACATAAAATTTTTACTTTTAAGTGTAAAAATCCATTCCGGTCCATTCTGATCCCGATTTTATTTTTATTTTTACTACCAAGATAAAGACAGTGCATTTTTTTAATTTTTGAGGCGCTATAAAACCATGTTCTAAATTAATGCTTATAAAGCAACTTCATTGTCCGGTTTTTTTTGTAAAACTAAACCAACTCAAAGCTGAGTCATTATGAAACAGTTTTTTTTACTCGTCGCTTTTCACTTTCTGTTTTTTTTCCTGAATGCCCAACCTGTAAATGTGATGCTGGTTACCGGCGGTCACTCTTACGACACGGTTCAGTTTTTCCAACTTTTTGATTCACTTGCTGAAATTGAATATGAGCATTTTTCGCAGCCCGAAGCCAATAAAGTTTTGGCTGAGGAAAAGTGGAAAGAATTTGATGTGCTCGTTTTTTACGACATGTGGCAAAATATTTCTGAACAAGAAAAACTGGCTTACATCGAGATGACCCGACAGGGAAAACCGATGTTGTTTTTGCATCATTCACTGGTATCGTACCAACAATGGACGGCGTTTGAAAAAATTATCGGTGGAAAATACATTGAGCGGTCGCCGAATATTCCGAAAAACGAACAATCGACCTACAAACACGATGTTTGGGTAGATGTGAAAGTTGTGAATCCGGAACATCCGGTAACCAAAGGATTCAGCGATTTTAGGCTGTTCGACGAAGTGTACGGCAATTATCGCGTTTCAACAGATGTACAACCACTGCTGAAAACCAGTCATCCGGAAAGTACTGGTATAATTGGATGGGAGAATAAATACAACGCTTCTACAATTGTGTACCTGCAGCCGGGTCATGATTACCATGCTTTTGAATCGGACGAGTACCGGAAATTAATCTCTCAGGCCATTCAGTATCTCGCTCAAAATAATGACTGATATGTAACTGTTTTTAAATCAATCAATCAACTGATAATTATAATTAAAACTCAAAAAAAAATGAATTATGGAAAATGCTAATCGAACGAGACTTTTTGTGGCAAGTTGCCTTGCATTGCTGGTAACAGCCATTACTTTTGCTATCAGGGCCAGAATCGCATCTGTTTTTACCGATGATTACGGATTAACTCCCGAGGAAGTAGGCCGTGCATTGGCTCCCGCCTTTTGGGGATTTGCCGTAGCTATGTTTGCCGGTGGTTATATTATAGACATTGTAAAAACCCGCACCATTGTGTGGCTGGCATTTGGGCTCCACCTCGTGGGAATTGTATTGTTGCTGATGGCCAAGGATTACACTTCGTTATTTCTGGCCAACGTGCTGATTGGTTTGGGAAACGGTAGCGTTGAAGCTGCCTGTAATCCTTTGGTAACTGCACTTTACCCCGAGAAAAAATCGAAAATGCTGAACCGGTTTCACGTGTGGTTTCCCGGTGGAATTGTCGTCGGAAGCTTGCTTGCCGCAGTAGTTATGGATGCTCTGAATTTGCCATGGCAGGTTTTGGTTGGTCTGCTGTTTGTTCCGCTGGCTATTTATGGTTTCCTCTTTTTCGGACAAAAAATTCCGGAGACCGAGCGTGTTTCTTCAGGTGTGAGTTATAAAGAAATGATGCGCAATGTGGGCGCACCGATTACAATTACACTTGCTGTTATTTTTATGATACTGGTGGCAAATGTTTCCTCAATATCTCATGCCATTACCGCAAATTATTCTTTGCCAATAATTATCATAGCCATAATTGCGGTGTTCATAATTATTGAAGGCAAGGCAGTTAACAAAATTACTTTGCTGTTCCCTTTCATATTTGCGTGTATGTTGCTTACCGCATCAACGGAGCTTGGTACCACACAGTTTATCGAATTATTACTGGCCGACAAAGGAATTCACCCGATGATAATTCTGGCGGTTGTTACCGGTTTAATGGCTGTCGGCCGTTTCTTTGCCGGTGGTTTGATTCACCGGTTAAACACACCGGGTGTTCTTCTTGGTTCTGCCGTTTTTTCTGTTGCCGGACTGTTGTTGCTTAGTGTAACCAACGGACCTTTTTTAACGGTTCTTTCAGCCGCTGTATTTGCAGTCGGCGTTTGTTATTTCTGGCCCACAATGATTGGCGCTGCAGCAGAATATACGCCAAAAACAGGAGCGTTGGGAATGTCAATTCTTGGTGGTGCCGGATTTGTAGCAACATCTATGGTATTACCCATAATGGGCGAGTCGATAGGAACGGCCGGCTCACAGGTAACACTCCGTAATATGGCTGTTTTACCGGCAATCCTGATAGTTATGTTTATAGTTTTTTCCATTTGGATAAAAAATAAGAATAAGAAAGATAGCGTTCCGGAGGAAGGAGCGGTAGTTCGTTAGTATATTTTTTTAAAGGCTGTTTTTAGTTTTTCATCTGAAAACAGCCTTTTTTATAATTTTTTTCTAACCTGTTATCGCTGTTTTATAAACAGCAATTTTTCAATCCAAAAATATTTTTTTTGAATTAAACAGACGAATAAAGAATCAGGCAGATGTTGTATGTTTTATTGGTTGGACTTGCGGCAGGAGCCATTGCAGGCTTGTTGGTACGCGGAAAAGGTTACGGATGCCTGCTGAATATTGTTATCGGGATTATCGGAGCATATATTGGCAACTGGCTGCTTAATGAGATGGGAATTTGCATCCGACACGGAATTATTGGAACACTTATTACCGCAGTTATTGGCGCCGTTGCTTTCTTATTTTTGGTGAATTTGCTGAAAAAGATTCTGGAATCCTGATTTACCCATCTGGCGGTTCCAACCGGCAGACGGCAATAAAAAGGTGATCATATTGGAATTGAATAATAAATTGCCGTTCACTTTAGTGAACGGATTAATAGAGCGCATATAGTTAAAGGGTTTCAACCCCATTCTCAATTTTCTTAGGATATTTAAGTGCCTAATTCAATTCATTTTTTTACTCCTCCATCTTTTCTTTAATCTGATTCAAAACTTTAATATGGTTGTATTCTGAACAGTGCCCTTGCATGGGTGAAAAATTGATGGATGCATCCGACTCCGGATCTGTTTGTTTTTTCAGCATGGCATCAAATGTGCGCATGGCTGGGTTAAGGTAAAAATTGTCCATGTCGCCCATCCATACCCAGATTTTTCCCTGTATTTTCGGGCCAAGCGTTTCCCAGTTGGTTTCCACATAATGCTTCAAATCGTACTTGCGCCAGTGCTCTGCTACTTCATGGTTAATTTCTCCGGTCACCGGATCAAAAAGCGGCACCGGCAATCCGTCATCTCCTTTTGGACTGAACAGAGCAGTAAATGCACTGAATTGTCCGCCTGAAGTGGTGTACGTATCGTTCCAGCCCAGCACATTTTCAAACTGAATAAACCGTTTTTGCGAAACAATCGGTTCCCCAGAAACTTCCCTCACAAGCGGGCGCAGGTAGCCATGTTCATTGATAAATGCATTTTCGTCGCGGTAAATGTTAATTAGCTGGCAGTTCTCAAAGTCAACCTGGTCGGGGCTGTATGAAAAACACCCGCCAAAAAAGTCGGGGTAGAAAAGCTGCAGCGCCAGCGAAACCCAGCCACCTGTGCTGCATCCGTCAAGAAAGCGGGATTCAGGTGTGCCTATTCCGCGGTACTCTTCTTCAATAAAAGGAATTAGCTCCTCAATCAATGCTGTTCCATACGGACCGCTGTTTTCAGAGTTGAGTTGGTAGCAGTCGCCGTAAGGACCTTCTCCATCCAGAAAAACATTGATTACCTCCGGTGCATCGTCCGACATCCACCAATCGATGTGGTCCAGCATTCGTGCCGCCCGGGTGTAACGTCCACCGTAGCCCGCAATGTTGTACCGCATCGGATATTCTTTAGTGGGTTCATCAAAAAACGAGCGAGGCAAAAATACAGCGGCTTTAATACGCATCTCTTTTTCCCACCATTTGGAAAGTACTTCACTTTTAATGTCCACTTCCTTTAGCAACTCATGTTTGGCCAATTCAAGTGGTGGTATAATTTCCTTCAGCGGAAGTTCGATGGTGGTGTTTTCATTCAGTTCAACCGTTTTTGCTTGGCTGTACAAATTCCCTGGCGCATTTATTTGCGAAGCTTCCCGGTTTTGATCCCACAACACCTGCACACGGTATTTTCCTTCGGGTAGTTCGCTGATTTTCGTTTCTGTTGAACCTGTTAAATTTTTTGTCCCGTCAAAGATAAACTGCTTACCGGGCTGCCAGTTGTCAAGGTTGATGGCATAAATATTATTGGATTCGCCGGGCCAGGTATTCATCCGCGGTTGCGCACGCTGACTTTCGCTTACAAAAAGAAAAACTCTGCCCGATGAATTGAAAT
>DATFJO010000134.1:0-3268 GCA_035269145.1 Tangfeifania sp.
TGGGGTTGCTTATAAGTCAACGGACGATAAGTAACATTTAATAATTATTGAAAACTTGATGAAGGGGAATTATTATTATTGAAGTATCAGGTTTTTGAGATTTTCCAGTGTTGGTTCAATCTTTTTGGGTTTCAACTCACACTCCCAAAGTGTAATCACTTTCCATCCCAGCACATTCAACTCAATTTCGGCTTCGCGGTCGCGTTTTTGGGTGTCCTTTATTTTATTGAGCCACCATTCGGTCCGGGTTTTCGGAACCACAAAATATTTGCAGCCCTTGTGTCCGTGCCAAAAGCAACCGTTAATAAAAATAACGGTTTTGTATTTGGGCAAAACAATGTCGGGTTTTCCTGGGAGGGTTTTCACATTCAGCCGGTAACGGAATCCCTGTGCAAACAGATACTTCCGAACCAGCATTTCGGGCCTGGTGTTTTTGCCCTTTATGCGGCTCATGTTAAAGCTTCGCGTTTGTTTATCGTGTACATCGGACATAGCGAACAAATTTAGAATTTTCTTTCTGTTTCCTGAAAAATGAATGATGCCCGAGGCATCAAATGTGTATAGAAAAAATTGGTGAATAGCAATAATTCGACTTCCCGAAGAATCGGGATTTTCGCTTCGTTTCAACCGGCCGGAGTCGAATTTTCCCTTAAATATGAATGTTTCTGTAAACATGCGATGCCGCCGGCACCGGAGGTGTGCGGGCATTTCAGGCTTTACGTTCTTTCCTTTTAATGCAGTTCGTTCTATTCCAATCTGTAAACGATTTCAGATTACCGGTTGTAGATTACCGGCATTTGCCCTTTCCATTTGTTCCAGGTGTTGGTATCGGCAATGAGTTCGGCCATAAAACGGGCTACGTTTATCCGGCTAACTTTCCCTGCATTAAAAATGGCGCTCCGGGTGGGAGAAGTATGGATATCGTAAGGGCTTACTTTGTTTTCATCGGTCAATCCATCGGGCCGGACTGCGGTCCATTCAATCAACGGATGGTTCTGACCAATGTTGGTCCGAAGGTAATCTGCCGCCTTTTCATTATCGACTTGCGGTGGCAGTAACACGCGAACAAGTGCGATAACCACTCTTTCAGCAAAAGATATGGGTTCGTTTAAATCGCGGTTTCGGTTACCTGTCGTATTCATAAGCACATACTTTACCGGCTTTTCGGGTTTGTTTGCTTCAATTGCCTCACATAATCGGCGGGCAGTTTCTGTTACCAGCCGGCGAGGTTGTCCATATATACCTTTAAAACTAATAGTATGGCCCAAACAGGATGCCACCGCTTCACAGTTTTTTACATGCGCCTTCATTTCTGTATCGCTCAAATCAAGCACACTGGCCTGAACCACCGTAAGGTTTTCATTATCGGGCAATTCAGTTAGTTTTTCAGTCGAGCGCACAATTGCCGTTACTTTTTCTCCGCGATTTAATAAGTCTTTTACCAACAGCCTTCCGGTTGCCCCGCTTGCTCCTACAACTAATATGGTCATGTTTTCGCTTTTAACTGAATGTCAAACAATTTCAGTCTTAAACTTACAACAAATTTTGTATTTGCAAGGCCTTATTTTCCGGATACATGAAAAACTAATGCAATTGCTTTTTGAGGTTAGCAGAGAGCAGAGAGCAGAAAATAAGTAGCAGAAACCAACCTGAAACCTGAAACCTGAAACCTGCAACCTGAAACCTGAAACCTGAAACCTGAAACCTGCAACCTGCACCCAATATTGCAGAAATTTTTTATCTTGAGCCGCTGTAAATTTTCAAAACGCAAATCATGTTTCATATCTATATTACACTTGCTTATATTATTCCAAACATTTATGTTTTCTTCCGCATAAAAAACCTGTTTATCTCCAAAAAATACCGACCCTGGTACATCGCGGTTTATTTGCTGCTGGCACTGATTTTCCCGGTATCCCATAATTTTTTAAGGCATAATCCCGATTTTGTTTCGCAATTTTTCACCACCGTTGCAGGCTATATTCTGCCTTTTTTCCTGTACCTGTTTTTGTCGGTGCTTGTATTCGATCTGATTTTATTGCTGAACCTGATTTTCAAATTCGTTTCGGCCGAACGCCGAAAAAGTTATTCATTCCGGCGGGCTGCATTTTCTTCCATCCTGTTTATATCGGCGGCAACCGTAATTGGCGGCGTTGTTAATATAAATACCATCCGGGTTTCAAACTACAACATTGTTGTTCCGAAAAAGAACTCGGATATGGAGAACCTGCGGGTGGCTTTTGTTGCCGATTTTCATATTCAGCAAAATACCAGGCTGGGTTTTGTAAAGCAGTTTGTGCGAAAGGTTGAGGCATTGCAACCCGATATTATTCTGTATGGCGGCGACATTGTTGAAGGGCGGGGCGAAAATGCAACTTCAGTGGAAATTGAATCGGCATTAAAACGAATTCAAACAAAATACGGGGCGTTTGGAGTGCTTGGAAACCATGAATTTTATGCCGGACAGGACGATGGGATTTTTTTCGAACAGGCAGGAATAACTCTGCTGAACGATTCAGTTATCAGAATAAACGATTCGTTTTACCTGGCAGGACGCTACGATGAGCATTTTAGAAAACGTAAAACGGTGCATGAAGTTTTGGGAAACAACCCGGCTGATTTGCCCCTGATTCTTTTGGATCACCGCCCCACACAATTGCAGGAAGTTAGCCAGACACCGGTTGACGCGCAATTTTCGGGACACACGCATAACGGACAACTTTTCCCGCTGAATTTTATTATTGGCCGGATGTACGAACTGAGCTGGGGATACCGAAAAACAGGGAATACCCACTTTTTTGTGACCAGCGGCCTGCGCCTGTGGGGGCCACCGGTTAAAACCGCCGGAAAATCGGAAATAATGCTGGTGAATTTTAGGTTTGAATGAAAGACGGAAGACGGAAGACAGAAGTCGGAAGTCCGAAGTCGGAAGTCGGAAGACAGAAGTCCGAAGACGGAAGAAGGAAGATTAAAAACCATCTATACCTCCGGCATCGTTTTGATTTGTTAGTAACAAAAATTATATCGAAAAGTACTTTTGAATCCCCCTTTAAGTTCCCCCTTTGGTATTCAACGATGATGTTCCAACTAATGATTTGGTAACCAACGGGGGACGAAGAAAGCCGCATCGAAGCGCATCCTCCTTTTTTAAAGCCCCTTTGGGATTCCTAAGGAAGAGGTGGCCCGCCTGCTGGCGGGACGGAGGATTCACAGATGAAACCAAATCCAGAGAACTATCCCGGGTTACCGGAATTTTGAATGTTTATAG
>DATFJO010000135.1:0-4887 GCA_035269145.1 Tangfeifania sp.
CTTCAAGCTGAAAAAAGGACTCAACGAATTTATTTACACCCCGGGGCGGTTCGGACGGGTTACTTCACGGCTGGTTGCCCCGGCAGAACCTGTTATGCTGACCACACGTGACATGACTGTTCCCTCACTTATAATCGGAGAAAACGACAAACAATGGGCAGCGGTCAGGGTCATTAATACACTGGAAAAAGACATTGATGGATTAACGATCCGTTGTATTTTGGAATCGGGAGAGGAAGCTTCTTATGAAACTGAACAGGTGATGGAAATGAGCGTGCGGAAAGTAAAATTCCGTATTCCTTCCACTTCTGTAAAACAGGATGATGGAAAGGTTCAGGCGACGCTGGTTCTTTTGGATGAAGATGAACAGGAACTACACCGGATTTCATTTGAGCTCAATCAACACGAAGCCGATAAACATCATGAGCGTACTTTTGTCAGCAACATCGACGGAAGCGTTCAGTATTACAGCGTAGCTCCCTCTACGCAAACCGCACAAGACCAGGCACTGGTCCTTTCGGTGCACGGCGCAGGTGTGGAAGCCCGCAACCAGGCCCGTGCCTACAGTCAGAAAGACTGGTGCCATGTAGTCGCTCCCACCAACCGCCGGCCTTATGGTTTTAACTGGGAAGACTGGGGACGCATCGATGCCATGGAAGTACTTGCCGAAGCCAAAAAAGTATTTCAGACCGACCTTCAAAGAACTTACCTCACCGGCCACTCCATGGGAGGTCACGGAACCTGGCAAATTGGAGTAACTTACCCCGACCATTTTGCAGCCATCGCTCCCTGTGCCAGTTATCCCGACATCCTTGGATATGGTCGCCGGGGCCAGAATCCATCGCTGGAAAACAACCTCCATTATCAGACATTGCAGCAGAGTGCCAACGGAGGACGCACCCTTAAATTGAAACGAAACTACCTGCAATCAGGGGTTTATATTCTGCACGGAAGCGAAGATAACGTGGTTTCCGTAGAGCAGGCACGAATGATGCGCGACACCCTGGGGAGTTTTCATCCCAATTTTTGCTACTTCGAATACCCGGGTGGTACACACTGGTATGGCAACGAAAGTGTAGACTGGGAGCCACTGTTTAATTATTTCAAATGGCAGGCGATTCCTGAACTGAACGAAATAAATCACATCGAATTCCACACAGCCTCACCGGGCATCTCCGCATCCGGTTACTGGCTGACAATTCATCAGCAGGAGGAGCCGCTGGAATTTTCGTCCGTCGATTTCAAACAAAAAAATGATACCATCACCGGGAGTGCAACCAACGTGGCAGCCATCGAATTTCATCTTTCAGAACTGGAATTCGAAAAAAAGCCGGTCATTATTATTGACGATCAGGCGCTCACTCCGGAAAATACAAACAACATCCTGCTGAAAAAAGAATCTAATGAGTGGAAGATATCAACAAGCAATCCCGCAGAGAAAAATCCTGTTAGAAATGGTGGTTTCAAAAATGCTTTCGATAACCACGTGGTTTTTGTTTATGCCACAGGCGGAAACCGTGAAGAAACAGAATGGTACCGGAACAAAGCACGGTTCGATGCGGAAACCTTCCAATACAAAGCCAACGGTTCCATTGAGGTTATTGCCGATCGCGAATTTATCCCTGCGGACTATCCTGATCGCAATGTGGTACTCTACGGAAATGCCGACAACAACCGCGCCTGGGAACTTGTGCTGAACGAAATTCCTGTGGTGGTAAGAGACGGAGAGATTGTATTTGGAGACAATATCCTGAAAGGGGATGACATGGGAGCATTCTTTATTTACCCACGTTCAGATTCCGATACTGCCAGCGTAGGAGTGGTTGCCGGAACCGGAATACAAGGTATGAAAGCTACGACTAAAAACAACTATTTCGCAGGTTTTAACGGTTATCCCGACCTGTTAATCTTCGATACCGGTTACCTGAAAGAAGGACTCGGAGGTATCCTGGTCTCAGGTTTTTTCAACAACCAGTGGAAAATTGAAAAAGAGTTGTTTCATGTAACCATTGAGTAAAAAACAGTTTCGATTTGTAAAAACATGGATTTTTGAGGGAACGATAAAAAACTAAAAACCATAAACCTCAAGCATTTCGGTAAATTTAGGTTGTCAAATCAGAGCCACTTAGCGGACTCGAACCGCTGACCTGCGCTTTACGAGAGTGCTGCTCTGCCAACTGAGCTAAAGTGGCTTTTTCAATTTACTATTAAAGATATCAAATGGTTGCCGATGAAACAATAACAAATTTTCAAATCAGTATATTTTCTTACATTTGCGACCAAATTTTAAAACAATTTCAAATGACAAAAGCAGCTATTCATACCGCCAAAGGGGTAATGAAAGTAGATTTTTACGATAACGACGCGCCTGGAACAGTCGAAAACTTTGTAAAATTATCTGAATCCGGCTTTTACGACGGGCTAACATTTCACCGCGTAATCCCCGATTTTGTAATACAGGGCGGATGTCCTGACGGAACCGGTGCAGGTGGCCCGGGTTACACTATTAAATGTGAAACCGAAGGTGAAAAGCAATACCACGATCGTGGCGTGCTTTCCATGGCTCATGCCGGGAAAGACACCGGTGGCTCGCAGTTTTTCATCTGCCACAACCGTGAAAACACCAAACACCTCGACAGACATCACACCTGTTTTGGAAAAGTAGTTGAAGGCCTTGAATTAATTGACGAAATCCGCCCCGGCGATGTAATTGAGAAAGTGGAAATAACTGAAAAATAAAAATTCATTTTACCAACAGAAAAGAGGATTTACTAATGTATTTCCTCTTTTTTGTGGCCTTTCAAATAACATCACTATAACTAATCTATGATGCAATTCCTGATTTTTCAACTTTTTTGCTACTTTGCAACCCGGCAAAATAAATCAAACCAGAAATGTCAACTGTTACAAAAAGTTACTCATACAAATTTGAAGATCTTCATATAAAACCCGAAGAAATTGAAGAACTGATGGGATTTGAACCCGGCCAGTCGCCTGAGCCATTTCCCGGGTTGATTGAAGAAGGGCTGCAAAAAGCCCCTGATTTCACCAATATTAAGGGCGGCTTTGTAATTTTTGAACAGGTTGAAGTTAACCGTGAGAAAAAATTCATTCGCGTAAAAGATCAGGTTTTCTCGCCCGGAAAGATTGTTGTGACACAGCTAAAAAACGCCACTTCAGCAGCGCTTTTTACCTGCACCGCGGGAGAGCAGATTTCCACGTTTGCACAAAAACAAACGGTGTCGGGGAATGAACTTCTTGCCTATGTTCTGGATGTGATTGGTTCTTATATAGCTGATAAAACAGTGGAAAAACTACAGCAAAAAATAGCTGCAATCGTAAGTGATTCAGGAATGGGAGTTACCGATCCGTTTTCGCCGGGATATTGCAACTGGAGTGTGGCCGAACAGCAGAAACTTTTTTCACTTTTACCATCCGGTTTTTGTGGAATAAAACTGTCTGCTTCATCATTAATGCATCCCATTAAATCAGTAAGCGGCATAATTGGCATTGGAACCAACTGTAAGCAAAAAGGTTACCAATGCGAATGGTGTAACGATAAGGATTGTATCTACGGCAGAATCCGTCGTCAAAAAAAACGCTAAAAAAAATCACTGAACTGTTGTATATATCAAATCTAACACATTTATTTGTTGAGGTTATTTATTAAGGCTTTATCAGTCTCGCAAAGAGCCGGAATGGATAAATAATTGTATCAAAAACGTTTATTATATACTGAATTTCAAAAATATAACATATTAAATTATGGCACCTAACAAACCAAGAGTAATTAAAGATTACAATAAGCTCGACAAAGATCTACAGGAACAAATAAAATTTGTTTACGCCGACGGATTTGCGGATAACCTCATTCACTTTTTTGATAAAAACGGGATAAAAGTCACTGCTCTTCCATTTGAAACAGAAGATAAATATTACATGCTCCGGATGACGGAAAACGAAGCGGTACAAATTGTTGACGAAGACGATGATTTCGATGATGACGGTTTTCTGAAAGACGACGTGAAACAGGATTACGAAGACAAATATGCCGACCTGGATCACGTGGCCGATCAGATTGAGGATGAAGATGCGGAAGAGGATGACTAACCTCTATTGCAGCAAGGATTTCACTTTTGCTGCAATTTCTTTGCCGTCAGCTTTTCCTGCCAGCTTTTTAGAGGCAATTCCCATCACTTTTCCCATATCTTTCATGGAGGAAGCACCGGTTTCTTCGATAATTTCCTTCACTGCTGCCGTTAATTCTTCATCGCTCATTTTGGCCGGCAAATAGCTTTCAAAAACTTTTACCTGCGCCATTTCCTGGTCTGCCAAATCTTCGCGGCCCTGCTCTTTGTAAATGGCGGCAGAGTCGGCTCCCTGTTTTGCCAGTTTTGAAATGATTTTGAGCGACTCATCTTCGGTTAATTCCGAACCGGCGCCCTTGGCTGCCCTGACTTCGAGCATCACTTTTTTGATGTTGCGCAATGCCTCAAGTTTTACTTTATCGCGGGCCTTCATGGCGGCCTTCATGTCGTTGTTTATCTGATCGAAAAGTGCCATAGTTTTTCATTTTTTTTGAGTTAATCAACCTGTCCGTGAAGGTAGGAATTTTTATCGGTTAGTTTATTTTCGTTGTTGACAGAATATTTCGACAGTTTTTTCTTGTATTTCGGGTCGTTCATACGCATTTGCCGGCGTTTGTATGCCGGAATATTTTCCAGTTCCTCCAAATCCTCATCCGATGCCGAAGAAAAATCCATCTTGGCATTTTCAATGTTTTTACGTGCTTTATTGGTTTTCGGATAAAGCACTTCAAACTCCATATCATCGTCGGAAGCCTCTTCCGAATCATTAAAACTTAAAGTTTTCTGATCAGAAACAGAA
>DATFJO010000136.1:0-4995 GCA_035269145.1 Tangfeifania sp.
TTTCCGGAGCATAAAAAAGATGTAAACTCATTTATTAAAAAGAATAAAGTAAAGCCAAACAAGCCGGAACGTATGGCTGAGCTGGTTCAGTATTATAATTCATTGTAAAAATCAATCATATTTTTGCTGACGTTGGATTTAACGAAAACTCCGGCAAATATTTCCGCTTTTTCAAGCGAATCAACTACCTTGGGTGAAGATTTTTTTATTTGACTTCACTCGTTCTGAAATATATTTCTCAAAAAAGAGAAATAATTCTGTGCCGGATGCAACATATGCAAATGGCTTTCGTCATTGAACCGTAAACAACAAAAAAATTGGAAACACTGTATAAAAATATTCATCAGGAATTGATTGAAGAGTGCAGGCAGGGCAGCCAAAAAGCGCAGTTTCAAATTTACAAATTGTACTACAAAGCCATGTACAGTGTGAGCCTGCGAATAGTGAACGATGAATTTGAGGCAGAAGATGTAATGCAGGAGGCTTTTTTAAACGCTTTCAAAAAAATTGATAGTTACAAAGGAGAAGTAAGTTTTGGTGCCTGGCTGAAAAAAATTGTGGTAAACCGTTCATTGGATGTTTTAAAAAAAAGACGGGTAAAGTTTGAAGAGGTAAACGAGCGAACCATGGAAATGCCCGATTTGGAGGGCATGCCATTAGAAGTGGATGTGAAGGAAATTAAAAAAGCCATTCAAAGTTTACCTGACGGTTACCGGACTGTGCTTAGTCTTTATTTGATTGAAGGCTACGACCACGATGAGATAAGCCAGATTCTAAGAATCAGCAATTCAGCTTCGCGAACCCAGTATTCAAGAGCGAAATGCAAGTTGAGAGAGTTACTTAAAGGGAAAGAAATATTTTCATATAACTGATTGTGAAAGTTTAAGATACAACGAGATGAAAGAAAAAGATTACATAGAGGAACTGATTTCGAAAAACCTGGAGGGCTTGAACGACAATGAACCTCCTGAAGGCCATTTCGATAGGTTTGAGGAAAAGCTGGCAACACAGCGTAAAAAACGTTCATTTTCGCTGAATGTGGTATGGAAGGTTGCTGCCGCGGTTATTTTTGTTTTTCTCGCTGTAAACCAGGGAAGGATATGGTTTTCAGCCGATGACGAAAACATTGTGGCATCGTCCGGTCAGCAGGAAATGGGCCTGGCATCGGTTTCGCCGGAATACGAGGAAGTGGAATTTTATTACACCAACGCCATAAACACCGGATTGATGCAATGGGAGAAAATGGCGGATGCCGGGTTAATTTCGGAGCAGGAACAGGAGATGATGGATGTGGAACTGACCGAATTTGAAAATGTGTATGACCGGCTTCAAAATGATTTGGCTGCCAGTCCGAACGACGAGCGTGTGATAAATGCCATGCTGGAATACTACCAAAAGAAATTGAGTTTGATTAATATGATTGTGAATAAATTAGAAGAAGTGAAACAAAAAAACAAAAATCATGAAACGAGCATAATAAATTCTTCTAAAACAGAGGAAATATAATTTATGCGAGTTACATCGAATACATTAATAATTAAAAATATAATGAGATGAAACTGAAATGTAGAAATCTGAATGTACTGCTTTTGCTTGGTTTGTTGCTGACCACAACCCAGGTGTCGGCCGAAGAAAAAACAAAAGAGTATAATGAGTCGTGGCCGGCAAGTAGTATGGAAAATCTCGAAATTGACAACAAATTTGGAGAAGTAAAAATTACCAACGAAGGGGGTAGTAATGTAACCATTGATGTGGTAGTAACTGTTGAAGCGCCCAATGAAAGGCGTGCAGATGAGTTGCTGGAGCAAATTAATGTTGAATTCAGAAAAAACGGAAATACAGTAAAGGCTGAAACAGTTATCGACAGCGATTTTAAAAGCCGCAACGAATTCAGCATCGATTACCTGGTGAATATTCCGTCGGACAAAAACCTTGATATTTCCAATAAATACGGAAATACAATTGTGAACGTATTAAATGCAAATGGCACCTTCGATATCAAATACGGAAATTTAACAGCCAATGAATTGAATACTCCGGCAAACGGAAGTATGGAAGTTGTTCTTGGTTATGGTAAAGCAGATATCAGTTTATCGAACGATATAAACGTAAATGTGAGCTATTCAACCATGAATTTTGGCGGAACCGACGATTTGGTACTCGAATCGAAATACACGGTTATCAATCTTGGAGAAGCCAGTACGGTGCAGGCCGATTCAAAATACGATACATTTAACTTCGAAGAAATTGAATCGCTCACAGCGAGAACCAAATATACCCACATAAAAATTGACGAGTTGGCCCGGAGCCTCGATGTGGATGCCGGTTACGGTGGCATTCGTGTGAATGAAGTGGGTGATAATTTTGAATCCATCAATATAACCAATAGTTATGGAGAAGTAGCGCTCGGGCTCGATGATTTAAGTTATTCTCTCGATGCCGAGTGTGATTACTGCGGAGTTTCATTTCCTGAAGATAATTTTGCGGGCGACCGTATGAAAGAAAACCATACACAGAAAGTGGAAGGAAAAGTTGGAACAGGCAATGGCGGAACTGTGGTTGTGAAAAGCCGTTACGGACAAATAAAACTAAGATAAAAAGCCAGGGAAATAAAATGAAAACCGCGGGCTGATTGTTTATGGCCTGCGGTTTTTTATGGTTGCAAAATAACAGAGTTTATACATGTCAAACCAAAACAGGTACGGTTTTTTCCCTGTCAGGTTTTTTTTCATTTTTATGCTGAAAAAGGCAAAAAACTTTCGAAGTAACACTGCCGGAATCAGTGAGGTCAGTTTTTTGTAGCGGTTCAAAAAATTTACCTGTCTGAAAAATTCGCTTTCATTTTTTACGATATTTTCTGAAATGAAATGCAAACTCTCTATAGCTGTCCGGGTTTTCGCAAGGAATGTTTCCGAGCTCTCCAACCCGGTGTGTTCTACCGGATTTTCAATGTGAAAAGGCAAGGCTCCTTTTTTGTGTAAATCAAAACCAAGCAATGTATCTTCATGTCCGTAGTGCCCGATATTTTCCCTGAATTTGGTTTTTAGAAATAATTTTTTTTCGATGCAGAAATTGTTGGAGGTAATAATGAATCCTTTTTTTCTGTTTCGTTCGGTTGCTGAAATAGCTTCTCTTTTTGAACCGTAAACCCATCGCAGCAATTTGGTGGGATCTTTCGGAGGAGTTGAAGAATAAACAGTTCCGCCACAAAGAATCCGATGATTCTGAAGGTTCTTTAGATAAATTTGCAGGTAATGTTCTGAAACAATTTTTGAATCCGCATCGATAAACAGCAGGTATTCAAACTTCGAATCTTCAGCCATCTTATTGCGAATGGCCGACCGGCCCAGGTTTTTTTCCAGTTCAGCATAAATAACACCTGGAACATACTGCAGTTCCCGGTTAATTGTTTTAACAGCTTCCTTTGAGCCATCGTCGTAAACATTGATTTCAACAGCGGTGTTCAGTTTTTGCATTTGTTTTGTTAGTTGCAAAACCAACGGGCGGGCATCGATGTTATATACCGGTATATTTATTGTTAACATTGAAAATCTCTCAGTGAGGTTGAATTTACTTAAACATTCTTAAAATACAGGTTTCAATCTTTATTTTTCAGATTAAACTTTATTTTTGGGAAATTATTTTGTTTTTAATGGAAAGGAATTTTTTGATGATGAAACATATTGGATTTTTGTTTTTGCTATTTTGTTCTGTTGCTGCCAGCAGCCAGGGATTAGATATCGAAGTCAAACTTGACCAGGCAGCAGGTAAAAAGGTTTTTCTGGCAAACTATTACCTTGGAAATATTTTTGCAAAAGATACCATTCAGCTCGATGAAGAGGGGAGAGGCGAGTTTAAAACGGATTCGCTGCTTCCACAAGGATTGTATAAAATTTATATGAACAAGGACAACCATTTTGATTTTTTGCTGGGCGCCGACCAGCAATTTTCTTTGAGTAATTCTACTTTTTCAGCGACTGATATGAAAGTTGAAGGTGCGGAAGAAACAGATGCTTTTGTCGATTATATTGTTTTTCTGAAAAATTTACAGGACAAAGGTGCTGAACTTCGGGAAAATATTAAATCGGCTCCTGAGGGTGAAAAAGAACAGCTCCGGAACGAAATGGAAGGATTAACCGACCAGCTTCACCAAAAATGGGAAACGATTGGAGAAGAGCATCCCGGTTGGTTTCTGTCAAAATTTGTAAAAGCCAATCATGTTCCGGCGCTCGATGTTTCCAGTCTGCCCGAAGAAGTTCAAAACAACGATTCACTTCTTTTGAGAAAAAGGTTTAATTACCAGCGCGAACATTTTTGGGATAATTTTGACTACACCGACGAACGTTTTCTGTATACCCCGTTTTACAAACCCAAACTGGAAACCTGGTTTACAAAAGTGCTCTACCAGAATTACGATTCCATAAAACCAGATGTATTCAGTTTTATTGAAGATGTTAGACCCAATAAGCGGATTTTCCAGTTTGTTACTTCCTGGTTTCTGAACAGCAGCGTAAACAGCAATATTATGGGAATGGACGCCCTTTTTGTTGATATCGCACGGGAGTATTACCTCTCGGGCGATGCATTTTGGGCCACTGAAAAAACACTTGAAAACATCAGGGAGAACGTACTTTTTGCCAAGGATAATTTAATCGGGATGACAGCTCCCAACCTCACCCTCGAAAGTTTCGACGGGGAATATTTCACCCTGCACGATGTGGAAGCAGATTACACAGTATTGGTGATTTATGAGCCCGACTGTTCACACTGTAAAGTTTTTGTGCCCGAGTTGCATGAAAAGGTTTATGAGAAGTTTCGGGATAAAGGACTCGAAGTGTATGCCATTTACAGCATGGACAACAAAGAGGAGTGGGGAGAATTTCTGACAAAACACGGCCTGTTCGACTGGATAAATGTTTGGGACGAACACCACGTTTCACGATTTAAAATTTTATACGATGCCCGCAAAACTCCTGGTGTGTATGTGTTGAACGA
>DATFJO010000137.1:0-11436 GCA_035269145.1 Tangfeifania sp.
AATTTCGAAACAAGTGCCTTGTTCAGAGTTGAACAGCCCATTTTATTAACCGACGGAACCATTTCACTAACCAACGAATTCGGGTGGTCGAGCAGTTTTTCAGATGCCACAAACACAGAAAGCGAAGTTTTCTACAACAACCTTTACCTCAACCTTAACCAGCCTCTTTTTACTTACAACAGGCAAAAACTGGAACTGAAAGAGCTGGAGTTAAATTTTGAAAACGCCAACCTGAGTTATGCCATGCAACGCCTGAACCTCGAGCGAAATGTGACCGAATTTTTTTACAATGTTTATATGGCGCAAATGAACCTGCGCATTGCACAGGATGAATTGGAAAATACGCAAAAAAGCTACGACATTATTTTGAATAAAGTTGAAGCCGGGCTGGCAGCAAAAGAAGAACAGTATCAGGCAGAACTGAACCTTGCCACTGCAAAATCGACCCTGCAAAACCGCGAGGTGGCTTTTGAAAATGCCAAAGACCAGTTGAAGCTTTATCTCGGAATGGACTTATACAAAGACTTTTCAATTTTGGCAGATGTCGCCATTAACCCGGTTCCCGTAGATTTGGAAAAAGCCATTGAAACCGGATTGAATTCGCGGATGGAGCTTCGCCAGCGGGAAATCGATATTTCTTCGAGCCAGTTTGAACTCATTCGCACCAAATCGTTAAACGAGTTCAGGGGTGATGTAAATCTGCGCCTCGGTATTTCGGGCGATAATCCGCAACTCGATCAGATATTCGATGCCCCCACCAACAGCCCTTCAGTTGCTGTCAGTTTCAGCGTTCCTTTATGGGACTGGGGCGAAAGAAAAGCACGAATTGCCGCACAGGAAGCTGCTGTGGAAACGCAAAAACTAAATCTTACGGATGAAGAAAACCAGATAATCATCGGCATCCGGCAATCTTTCCGAAATTTGCAAAACCAGTTAAACCAGATTGAAATTGCCCGGCAAAGCCAGACCAACGCCCAGCTCACCTACGAAATAAACCTTGAAAGGTATGAAAACGGCGACCTTACCGGTATGGACCTGAATCTTTACCAGACACAGCTTTCAGAAAATAAAATTGCCTACGCACAGGCACTTATCAACTATAAAATTGAATTGTTAAACCTCAAAATTCAGAGTTTATACGATTTTGAAGAGGACGAATCCATATTGCCATCCGAACTTTATTTAGATGAAAATGAAAACAACTAATTCCAGAAAAAAACAATTAAAGATGAAAAAGATAAAAATACTTCCATTAATCGCCATCGTTGCAATCTTCGCCTCATGCAACAACCAGGGGCAGTCAGAAAGTACCGAGCTCGCTGTTCCTGTTTCGGTAGAAGATATTAAACTTCAGAGCATTCAGCAATATGTTACCACTACCGGAACGGTAAATGCGACTTCCGAAGTGGTTGTTAATTCAGAAATGGCAGGAGATTATTACCTGCAAACCAATCCGGCAACCGGCAGGCCTTTTAAGCTTGGCGACAGGGTGCAAAAGGGCCAGGTAATTGTGAGACTGGAGAATGAAGAATACGAAAATAACATCGCACTTGAAGCGGTGAAACTGAACCTCGAGATTTCGGAACAGGAGTACGAAAAACAGGAATCGCTGTACGAAAAAGGCGGAGTAACACTTTACGAACTGCGCAATTCAGAAGTTTCAAAAACCAATGCGCAATACAATTACGAAGGCGCACAAATTCAGCTTTCAAAAATGAATATTACGGCACCTTTTACAGGAGTAATTGTTGAGTTGCCCTATTACACCCGCGGGACAAGGGTTGCATCTGGTTCGCAAATGGCAACACTGATGAGCTATAACGAAATGTTCATGGAAATAAATTTACCTGAGAAAAATATTTCGGAACTCGAAGTTGGTCAGAGTGTACTGATTACCAATTACACACTTCCCGAGGATACGTTAAAAGGAACTATTTCGGAACTTTCACCGGCAATCAGCACCGAAACAAGGACTTTTACCGGGGTTATCGATGTTGAAAACCCGGAAATGAAACTCCGTCCCGGAATGTTTGTAAAAGCCGACATTATCACTGCCGGAAAAGACAGCACCGTTGTTATTCCAAAAGATGTTATCATGACCGGAAACCGCGGAAAATATGTGTTTGTTGTAGGCCGCAACAGTGCCGCCGACGACCGCCGCATTACCACCGGTATCGAAAATCCGGATTATGTGGAAGTGGTGGAAGGGCTCCAGGAAAACGACCGCCTGATAGTAAAAGGATTTGAAACATTACGCGACGACTCGAAAGTGAAAATCATCCGGTAAGAATTTCCCGGTAAATCATCAGAAATATTTTTGAAATGAAGAAATTAACACAATTTTCTGTCAATTACCCGGTAACCATACTGATGATTATCCTCGGAGTTGTTCTTCTTGGATACATTTCGTATGACAAGCTGGGAGTTGACTTGTTTCCCGACCTGAATTCGCCCCGCATTTTTGTGGAAATCCAGTCGGGTGAACGGCCACCCGAAGAAATGGAAAAACAGTTTGTAGAAGACATCGAAGCGCTGGCCATCCGGCAGTCGGATGTGTTGCAGGTAACTTCCATTTCCAAAGTAGGTTCTGCCCAGATAACCGTGGAATATGCATGGAATAAAGATATGGACGAGGCGTTCCTCGACCTGCAAAAAGCATTGAACACTCTCACTCAAAATTCCGATATCGACGACCTCAAAATTACACAGCACGACCCCAATACAGCCCCGGTTATGCTCATTGGCGTTATGCACGATGAGATTACCGACATGAACGAAATCAGGAAAGTGGCGGAAAATTATATCCGCAACGAACTGATCCGGCTCGAGGGAGTTGCCGATGTAGAGCTTTCGGGCGAAGAAGAAAGCCAGATTGTTATAAAAACCGACCACTACCGGCTCGAATCACAGGGACTTTCACTCGACGAAATCAGTAACCGCATTCAGAATTTCAACCGCAATGTTTCCGGCGGAAGAATCAGTGAAATGGGCTTGCAATACATTGTTAAGGGCGTAAGCCTGCTAAACGACGTTGAAGATTTTGAAAACCTGATTGTTGGGTATAAAGCCGTTCGGGCCGAAACCGAAGGACAGTCGCGGGTTGAGATGGCGCCTGTTTACCTCAGGGATGTTGCCACAGTAACAGTTGCAAATAAAGAACCCGCCAACATTGTTCATTTTAACGGCGAACGCTGTGTGGGGCTTTCCATTTTTAAAGAGACAAAATTCAACACGGTAAAAGCCGTTGAGCAAATTAATGAATCGCTTGCAGATATTCAGCGGGCGTTACCCGGCTATTCGCTGCAGGTAGTTACCAACCAGGGAAAATTCATCAGCGATGCCATTGGCGAAGTGCAAAATACAGCCTTGCTCGGTATTTTACTTGCTGTGTTTATCCTGTTTCTCTTCCTCCGGCGAATCGGCACCACACTCATCGTTAGTATCGCCATCCCGATTTCAATTATTGCCACCTTCAACCTGATGTATTTTAACGATCTCACCATCAACATCATGACATTGGGAGGACTTGCACTGGGTGCCGGAATGCTTGTTGACAATGCCATTGTGGTGCTCGAAAATATTTTCAGGAACCACGAAAACGGAATGAGTGTAAAAGATGCCGCTGTAACAGGCACAGCGCAGGTTGGCGGAGCAATTACTGCTTCCACACTTACTACCATTATCGTTTTCCTTCCAATTGTTTATCTGCACGGTGCCTCGGGCGAGTTATTCAAAGACCAGGCATGGACAGTTGCATTTTCACTGGTTTCATCGCTGTTTGTGGCCATTTTTGTAATTCCCACACTTTACCACCGTTTTTACAAAAACAAAAAAGCGCCGGTAAAAAAACGGTCGCTGAAAATGGATGGTTACGGCCGGTTTCTCGAAAAAACATTAAAAGTGAAATGGCTGGTAGTAATTCTTTCGGTTGTTTTAGTAGCAGGTTCATTTTTACTGGTTCCAAAAATCGGTACTGAGTTTATGCCAAAAACCGAAACCCGGGAATTTACCATGGAGCTAAAACTGCGTGAAGGAACCAAACTGGAGCGCACCGAAGCTACCGTTCAAAACATCGAAACGATTTTAACCGATTATCTGGGCGAAAATCTCGAAAAAATATACTCCCATTCAGGCCCGTCAACCGGACTTGGAACTGACGCAACCAGTGTTTTTGAAGGAGAAAATACTGCTGAAATCAAAGTTATTCTAAGCGAAGAATCCACACTTTCAGCGCAAAGTGTAATTACAACCGTTACCAATCTCACCAGCAACATTCCGGGTCTGGATGTTACCTTTACCAGGGAAGAAAGTGCTCTGAAATCTATTCTCGGAACTGATGAAGCACCGGTGGTTGTGGAAGTACGTGGTGAAGAACTCGGTGAAATTGAAAACATCGTGGCGCAGGTAAAAGAAGAGATGATGAAAATTGAAGGATTATTTAACGTTCAATCATCGACCGAAGAGGGCGCTCCCGAAGTGGAAATTTTTGTTGACCGTGTCCGGGCCGGAATGTACAACATCGATGTCAGTACCGTAATTACACAGATTCAGGATCAACTGGAAGGAAAAAATGCCGGCCAGTTGGAGAAAGAAGGTGAAATGCGCGACATCACCATAAAAGTTCCGGAAAAAGGATTGAGTGAGATTCAAAATTTAACCATCACATCCAACAACCAGGAATTCCGGCTCAGCGAAATTGCCGATATCTCATTTGGGGTTTCACCCAAAGAAATTTACCGCAAAAACCAAAACCGGATTGGAAAAGTAACTGCCAACCTTGAAAAAGGAGTGGCGCTCGACCATGTTGCCAGCACTATCAGGGAAAATACTGAACAGATAACCCTTCCACCCGATTACCGGATTATGGTGACCGGAGAAGAAGAAAAACGGCAGGAATCGATGGACAGCCTCAGTTTTGCGCTGCTGCTTTCAATTGTGCTGGTTTACATGGTAATGGCTTCTCAATTTGAGTCGCTTATCCATCCTTTTACCATTTTGCTGACCATTCCGCTGGCAGTGGTTGGTAGCATTCTCATCTTTTTCGCGCTGAATAAAACATTCAATATTATGGCGCTGATCGGACTGATTATGCTTGCCGGTATTGCAGTAAACAATTCCATAATTCTTGTCGACCGCATTAACCAGTTAATACGGGAAGGGCTCGATCGTAAATCGGCCATTTTGCAGGCCGGACAGCAACGTATCCGCCCAATTTTTATGACCAGTATTACCACCATTCTTGCTTTGCTGCCGCTCACATTCGGATTTGGCGAAAGTGCCTCGCTGCGTTCGCCCATGGCGCTTGCAGTAATTGGCGGTTTGGTTACATCAACCCTGTTAACACTGGTGGTCATACCCTGTGTTTACGACATTTTAGACAGGATAAAAACCTTGTTTGTAAAGAAATAACATGAAGTTCATCATAAATAGAAAAGTACTTATCAGTATGTTGTTTACCGGGCTTACCCTGCTGGGGTATGTCTCGTATAAGCAATTGCCTGTTGAATTAATGCCCAATGCCGAACTCCCCATGCTTTTTGTCCAGATTAATTCGCAAATCGAAGTCGATCCGAATTACATGGAAAACCAGGCTGTAATTCCCATCGAAGGAGCCATCAGTACCATGGAGGGAATCGAAAGCATCGAATCGAACCTCAATAACCGTTCGGCCTCCATCCAGGTCAACTTCAAACAAAATGTCGATTTTCAGTACACTTTTCTGAAACTTCAGGAAAAGATCGATCAGGCCACCGATGACCTCGACGACAACTTTTTTGTAACCGTTAACAGGGTGAATATCGAGCAGCTCACCAACCAGTTCATGGAGTTGCAAATAAGAGGGAGCGGCGGAACGGACAGAATCAGAAACCTGGTTGACCAGGAAATTGCTGCCGAATTTGAAAATATCGACGGAATTGCTTCAGTTACCGTTTTTGGCGGAAAAGAACGTTCCATTGAAGTTACTTACGATAAGGCAGCGCTTGAGGCTTACGGAATTACACCCTCGCAAATCAGAAATGCCATTTCACAAAATTCAACCAACCGGACATTTGCCGGTTATCTTCACGAAAGTCAGAAAAAATATTTTGTACACATTACAGCAGAATATGATAAAGTGTCTGAAATTGAAAACATTGTTTTGGCCGAAGGTCCAATTTTGCTGAAAGATGTTGCCGACGTGTATTTTGGTGTGAAAGAAGAAGAGTCCATCAGCCGTGTAAACGGGCTGGATGCTGTTTCGATGATGCTGGTGAGCGATTCACAGGCCAACCTCATCGATTTATCGCACGATGTGCAACAACGGATAGCGGAACTGAATGAGGAACTGGCATCAAAAGATGTGGAAATAGTGGTGCAAACCAACATGGCCGAAACCATGGAAAAAAACATCGACCAGATTATTGACCTGGCATTGATAGGGGGGTTGCTGGCCATTTTTGTGCTCTGGATGTTTTTGAAAAACCTCCGAATTGTTTCGGTTATTGCCATGGCTATTCCGGTTTCGGTTTTTACCGCTTTCAACCTGTTTTATGCGTTTAATATTTCCATTAACAGTTTAACACTTGTGGGGCTGGTGCTGGCAATCGGGATGCTGCTCGATAACAGCGTGGTGGTTCTGGAAAACATTTACCGGCTTTCAGGCCGGCGCTTCAGTGCTGATCAGGCGGTTGTTCAGGGAACCAAAGAAGTCTGGCGCTCGATTATTGCCGCCACATTAACAACAATTACCGTTTTTCTGCCGTTCCTTTTTTCGGCCGAATACATGGTAAAACTGCTCGGAAACCACATTGGTGTTTCCATCATTTCCACGCTTACTGTTTCGTTGTTTGTGGCGTTGCTGCTCATTCCTATGGCAGCCCATTTTTTGCTGAAAAGAAAATCGTCGCACAATATTTTTTATGAAAAAGTAACCACCAATAACCGGATCATTCAGGTTTACATATTGCTTTTAAAAGCAAGTATGCGTTCTCCTGCAGCTACGGTTATCGGGGCAATCGTTATCTTTTTCATCACCATCTTTATTGTGCTTGCGGTAAGTGTGAATAACCTCGAAGAGGTGGAGGAAAACCGCTTTTCAATTTATGTTACCATGCCTACCGGAGCCACACTCGAAGCCACCGACCGGGTAGTTGCCGAAGTGGAAAGCCGTTTGGAAGAAATAGAAGAAAGAGACGATGTAATCGCAAACATTCAGGAAGAAGAAGCGATTGTTACAGTTGTTTTACAGGAAGATTTTAAGGATATTGACGACCGCACCATAGCCGAAATCAAATCGGAAGTGGAAGGGTTGGTGGATAACATTTCGCAGGGGGAAATCAGTTTAACCGCACCCGCTTCGAGCAGAAGTTTTGGTGGTGGCGGAGGTGGTGGTGGCGCCGGAATGCAAAATTTCAGCCGCTTTCTCGGAATCGGAACCAACCAGGAACGCATTGTAATTAAAGGCGAAAACTTCGAAGTGATGAAGGGCGTTGCCGAAGATTTGGAATATTACATCGAAGATTTGGAATCAATCCGAAGTGCAAATGTCAGTGTTGCCGGCGACCGTCCTGAGTTGCATCTCTATTTCAACCAGTTGCTTTTAACTGAATACGGCGTTTCACTCAACAACATTGCCTCTGAGCTGGGGTCATTTTCACGCGAATTTACGTCGGGAGTAAATTTCAACCAGGGAACCGAGGAATATGAAATCATCATAAAAGAAGATCTTCCGGAAGGTGAAGAAGAGGAAGATACAGAAAAAACCATCGAAGATTTACGCCGTTTGCAGGTGAGTAACAACCAGGGAGCGGTTTACGATTTGCAGGATTTGACCGATATGGTTTACGATGAAGGAATGTCGCGGATTACACGTGTTAACCAGGAAAAACAGATTGAACTTTTTTACCGGTTTGTATCCGAAGCTGAACAATCGAAAGACCTGCTGGAAGCTTACCGGCTGGAAATAAACCAGATTGTGAGCAACTACAAAATGCCCGCCGGCGTTGCCATCGAAGTAATTCACGAAGAAGATCAGTATTCGGAGTTTTACTTCCTGATTGCCGCTGCGTTTATCCTGATTCTTATGATTCTGGCATCGGTATTTGAATCGCTGACAACACCGGTTGTGCTGATGTTTTCAGTGCCACTGGCTGCGATTGGTTCATTCCTGGCACTGATTTTTACAGGCAACAGCCTGTTCAATGCCAACACCCTTACCGGCTTTCTGATTTTGCTGGGAGTGGTAGTGAATAATGGAATCATTCTTATCGACTTTACCAACATTCTCCGAAAACGGGGCTACCGGAAATCGCGGGCACTGATTACTGCAGGTCTCTCGCGTGTGCGGCCGATTTTAATTACTGCTATTACAACCATTGTGGCTATGATGCCGCTGGCAATGGGACAGGCAGAATATGTGGGTGCAATTGGTGCTCCGTTCGCCATCACGGTAATTGGTGGGTTGGCGGTAAGCACACTGCTTACACTCATTTTTGTACCCACCCTTTATTTCGGTATGGAAAATGCCGTAAACTGGATGAAATCACTTCACTGGGGACTGAAACTAACCCAGCTTGTCATATTTATTGGAGCAGCGCTTTACATTTATTTTGAAGTAGACTCATTTGTATGGCAACTGCTTGGATTTATGGCAATAGTGATCCTCGTTCCGGGAATAACAGCATTTATCCTGACAAGTTTGCGGCAGGCCAGTTCAAAAGTCATCGATGAGAAAGAATCCATCCGTATTGTGGTGCGTAAATTGGTAAAAGTATACGACCGCGATAACCGTTTTGTACGCGAATGGAAATCGGGACTAAAAATCAGGGAACGTGCCGGCTTGCTGAAAGACTACAAAAAAACCAGGGATTTCTATGACCTGGTCTGGCAGGTTCCGTTATTTATATTCCTGGTATATTTTACTTTCTTTTACCTTGAAAACAATTTATGGATGTGGGTTCTCTCACATTTTGTGTACTTTTTCCTGTTCCTCCTGCTGGTTCCGGTATTGCAGGTATTGAAAAACAAATATGAAGCAACCTCGAAAAAAGTTTTCCTGAAAACTGAAAAAACGATTCGCAATATTATTTTCTGGGGAGTTCCCGCGTTTTTCCTGTTTATTTTCTTCACAGAATGGAACAACCCCGGCATGGTAATTTTTGTAGGAATTATCTGGTTCCTGCTGCTAATTATTTACAGTTCATCGGAATACATTCACAATAAAAATGTAAACATTGCCCGCATTGGCGGAAAACTTGGAGGATTGCGGCGTGGCTATTTTACGCTTGTCCGCCAGATTCCGGTAATCGGAAAACGCAAAAAACCGTTCAGGGCGCTTAACGGCGTATCGCTCGAAATTAAAACCGGAATGTTCGGGCTACTTGGCCCCAACGGTGCCGGAAAATCAACCATGATGCGGATTATTTGCGGAATCCTGGAACAGAGTTACGGGAAAATCTGGATCAACGGGCTCGATACCCAGAAACACCGCGAAGAGCTGCAAGGCCTGATAGGCTATCTGCCACAGGCTTTTGGTACTTACGAAAATATGTCGGCCTGGGAGTTTCTCGATTACCAGGCGATTCTGAAAGGAATAACAGACGCCAAAGTAAGAAATGAACGCATGGAATATGTACTGAAAAACGTACACATGTTTGACCGGAAGGATGATAAAATCGGTTCTTTCTCGGGAGGAATGAAACAACGGATCGGAATCGCACAGATTCTGCTGAACCTCCCACGAATACTGGTAGTGGATGAACCCACCGCCGGACTCGATCCGCGGGAAAGAATTAGGTTCCGCAACCTGCTGGTAGAACTTAGCCGCGAACGTATCGTTATCTTCTCCACGCACATTATCGAAGACATTTCGAGCTCGTGCAACCAGGTGGCCGTTATTAACCGGGGCGACCTGAAATATTTTGGAACACCAAACGAACTCTCGAGAATGGGAGAAGGATTTGTGTGGCACATGACGATTCCGGCAAAAGAGTTTGACCAGTTTGCCAATAAACAGCTAATCGTTCACCACATGCGCGATGGCGAAAACATTAAGGTTCGGTGCCTGGCAAAAGAAAAACCTGCGCCTGATGCTGTGGAAGCTGCGCCACACCTCGAAGATTCGTATTTATGCTTGTTAAAAGACTTTGTTTAATTCTGAAGAAATGGAACAAAAATTCGATATAAAAAACGGAACAATAAATTTATCGCGAATGGTGAGGTACAACCTCAAAATCATTTTCGCCAACCGGTTTATCTGGTTTTTAATTGCAGCGTTTGGATTTTTCCTGTTTTTCGCGATTCAGGTTGTACTGGACCGGGGAACATTAAGCGAAGGTACCGTTTACAATCTGCTCATTTTCCCGGGCATTCTGCTTATTTTTTACCCGTCGGTTTTTGGCATTCAAAACGATGACGATGCCCGGATGCTTGAAATACTTTTCGGCATTCCAAACTACCGTTACAAAGTTTGGCTGGTGCGGCTAATCATGATTTATATTCTCATATTCATCATCATTGTTTTGTTTGCGGCCGCAGCGTCTGTACTGCTTTACAATGTAAAAATATTCGAAATGGGTTACCAGTTGATGTATCCCATCGTTTTTATGGGGTCGATGGCATTCATGTTTTCCACCGTTATCAAAAACGGAAACGGAACTGCAGTTGTCATGGTTCTTATAGGCGTTGCGCTTATCATATTGCAGGAAGCAATAGAACGCACCCAATGGAATATTTTTCTCAATCCTTTTGAAATCCCCAACAATTTCAATGAAATCCTTTGGCAGGGCCTCATTACCAAAAACCGGATTTTCATGGGAGTGGGAATCGTGGTTTTCATTTTATACGGTTTGTTCAACCTGCAAAAACGGGAGAAATTTGTATAAGAAACTATAATCATCAATCTTTCGGTTTGTAAACACGAACGTAATCAACCGTAAAAGTAGCAGGAAATGCTGAATCGTCAATTCCTTTCTGGCCACCCCAGTCCCCGCCAACGGCAGTGTTTAAAATAAGATGAAAACGTTTGTCGAACGGCCATTCGTCAAATCCTTTTCCACTGTTCAGAAAAGTGAAGTGCTTCTCTCCATCGATGTAAAAATCGATTTCTGCCACATCCCAAATGATGCTGTAAGTATGAAACTCGGTGTAAACGTCTTCAGTAAAGGTTGCTTCACCCACCTGAGTTCCAAGTGTATGATTAAAACTTTTGGTATGAACGGTCTGAAAAATGGAATCAGGATTGTAACCTACATGTTCCATAATATCAATTTCGCCACTGTCGGGCCAGCCGCCGTATTCCCAGTCGGTAGGCAACATCCAGATTGCAGGCCAGAGCCCCCTGCCCTGTGGTAATTTCGCACTCACCTCAATTTTGCCGTATTTCCAGTCGCCTTTATTTTTGGTTACCAACCGTGCCGAAGTATAAATATCGTCATCTTTCTTTTCCTGTCGGGCTGT
>DATFJO010000138.1:0-7682 GCA_035269145.1 Tangfeifania sp.
GCCTGAATCAGGGACACCTTGATGCGGCTTTCGGTAGGAATTGAAAATGTGGAAGATTTGATTGACGACATCGGTCAGGCAGTGGAATGAATTATTTTTTATCCAGCCACGCCACATTTTGTTCCGGGGTGTTTTTAGCCCCGATAATTTCGCGGTACAATTCCGGTCTTCGTGCTTTGATGTAACGATGTCCGCCTGCTTCTTGCAGGTTTTCAGGAATTAAGACAGACGAAGCTATATCATCTCCCAGATTTCTGCATTCTGCAATAATATCACCAAACGGATCAATAATCATCGAACAACCGTTTTTCAACTGGTCGTCGTCCATTCCAATCGGATTGGAAAAAACAACATACGCAGCATTATCGTAAGCGCGGGCAGGCAACCATTTCATCAGCCATTTTCTTCCTTTCATTCCGTCAAATTCCAGGCGGAGCGAAGTAGGATCATTTTCCCGGTTTTCCCAGAGTTTTGGGTCGCAAAATCCTGCTCCTGGCCTCGATGATGGTGTGCACATCGTTACATGCGGCATAAAAATAATGTCGGCACCCAGTAGTTTTGTTGCCCGCACATTCTCCACAATATTATTGTCGTAGCAAATTGAAATGCCGCATTTCCAGCCGTTCAACTCAAAAACGCAATATTCATTTCCCGGAGAAAGTTCCGGGTGAATAAACGGATGCAGTTTCCGGTATTTGGCGACTAATCCGTTTTTATCGACACAAACACAGGTGTTGAAAACGTTCTCTTCGCGGTCTCTTTCAAATAGTCCGGCAAGAACTGCTACATCATATTTTTTGGCTATTTCTGTCAGTTTTTGAATGCTTTTACCTTCAGGGATAAACTCAGCTATTTCCAGCAATTTTCTTTTTGAAATTTTGCGTGCAAAGGAGTAGCCTGAAATACAGCATTCATGAAAGGCCACCACTTTTGAGCCTTCGGCTGCCGCTTTTTGGGTGAGTTTTTCAATCACCGAAAGATTGTAATTTTTGTTACCACTTTTGTTTTCAAACTGAACGGTTGAGATTTTAAGTTTTTCCATTTAGCGTAGGTTTTTGATTTTCTTTTAAAAATTCAAAGAGGCGGTTCACTCTTTTTACTTTGGCATCCCCGGATTTCGGTTCTTCAATAAAGCCTATCCAGAATTTTTTGGCTGAATAAGACAACTTTTTGAATGCGTTTAACATTTCAGGTTCATTTTCCAGGAGCCATTCCAGGTACTCGGGTATTTCAATTTTAGGAGGATTTTCATCTTTCTCAATCACGATTGAAACGGTATCGCCTTCCTCTTTTCCAATAGCATCCCGAATTTCTTTTCGAAGATGAAGCCAGTGTGTACCGTTTCCGTGGGGCAGTAAACTCATCCTATACATTTTTCCATCGAAAGTCGCTTTTACGCGTATGGCTTTGCGAGTGCCGAATATCTTTGCACTTTCAAAAGGAACCCCGGCATATACACCCAAATTGGGGCCATTTATCAGGATAGTTTCATATTCGAATTTCTCAGCCATCAGTCTTGGGTTGAATAAATTTAAGGTTTCTCTTCAGTCCTTTAAATCTGGTGCGTTTCACCGCCGACTTTTTGAAGAGCTGGTTGAAAAGGGGCTTGTCCATTTTATACCAATCATCGCGGGTTAATTCAAGAATATTGGTAGAAGGTTCTAAATCCGGATCATTGTGTGGTTCCGCTTTCAAGTTCCATGGACAAACATCCTGGCAAATGTCGCAGCCGAAAATCCGGTTTTCAAACTGACCTTTCAGATTTTCATCAAGGTCGCCTCTTAATTCAATGGTTTGATAGGAAATGCATTTTCGTGAATCAATTACGCGGTTATTCACAATTGCGTTTGTTGGGCAGGCATCGATGCAGCGGGTGCAGTTTCCGCAATGGTCGCTCACAATTTTGGGCTGATCATACGGAAGTTCCGCATCGAGAATGAGTTCGCCGATATAGAAGAAACTCCCATGCTCCACCGAAATCAGGTTGCTGTTTTTGCCAATCCATCCGAGACCCGCACGCCGTGCCCAGGCCCTTTCCAAAATCGGGGCCGAATCAACAAATGGCCGACCGTTGCAGGGTGTAATTTCTTCTTGAATAAATTGAAGCAACTTTTTCAGTTTATCCTTCATTACAAAATGGTAGTCGGTTCCGTATGCATATTTTGAAATAACCGGTGCGTCCGGATCTTTTTGTGTTTTTTCAGGATAATAATTAAGAAGGACAACCAAAATGGTTTTTGCATTTTCGTACAGCAATCGTGGGTCGAGGCGTTTTTCGCGGTTACGTTCCATGTAACCCATCTCACCGTGCATGCCAGTACCGAGCCAGTTTTGAAAATGTTCTCTTTCTTCGGCAAGTTCGCCTGCAGGAAGAATAGCACAATCCAAAAAACCAAGTGATTTTGCCTGCGATTTTATTATCTTTAATTTTTCAGATGATTTCATCGAAATAAAAATATAAAACTTAAAGCTATGAACCTAAGCCGGAGGAGATTTTTGCAAACTGCCACAAACGCAGCAGCCGGAACAGTTTCATTTTATTCAGTCAAAAATATATCTGAAAATTCTGAAGCTGACTATTCAAAACTGGATAAAATTTTATCTGAGCCTGTGTTGAAACATCATTTATTTCCTGATTCTCTTATTATTGAGACTCTTGAATTATTGGAGTATAACAACAATTTTATTTGCAGGGTGCGGATTAGAGAAGGAGCAGAAGGTTTATCGGTTAGCAACAATATGCAAATGCAGTCGCTGTATCCGATATTTACCAACCGGCTTCAGCCTTTTTTTGTTGGGAAAGATGCACGAAATCTGGAGCAGCTACTCGCTGAAGTCTATGTTTTTAAAAGCAATTACAAATTGCAAAGCCTTGCACTTTGGGTTCCACTTGCCACCATCGAATTTGCCATTCTCGATTTACTTGGGAAAGTTGCCGGTAAATCCATTGGAGAGTTAATCGGGGAAATACATCATCCTGAAATCGCGGTTTACCAGGCTAATAATTACAGGGGAAAGTCAGCCGAAGAATCCATTGAGCATATTAAAAAGCATGTGGCCCGGCATGATGCAAAAGCCCTGAAATTTAAAGTCGGCGGCCGCATGAGCAACAATGCGGATTATCCTCCCGGCAGAACGGAAAAATTAATTCCACTGGTAAGAAAAACTTTTGGGGATGATATGACAATTTATGCCGACTCAAACGGCTCCTATACTGCCGATGAAGCCATTCGGATTGGGAAAATAATGGAAGAATATAAATTGGATTTTTATGAAGAACCCGTTCCGTTTGATTGGTACGAAGAAACCAGGATGGTAACCAGGGCACTTTCCATACCCGTTGCCGGGGGAGAACAGGAACCGAGCATGCATAATTTCCGATGGTTGATCGGCAACCGGGGACTTGACATTGTGCAGCCCGATATGTTTTATTTTGGCGGAATGATTCGCTCGATGAAAGTAGCGCTAATGGCCGAAGCTTTTAATATGCCGTGTGTGCCGCATATTTCAGGATCAGGGTTAGGTTACCTGTATATGATGCATTTTGTTTCGGCGTTGCCAAATGCCGGTCCTTACCATGAATTTAAAGGATTCAATGATGAAATTCCACTGGAATGCAAAACTTCCGAACTCGAAAGTAAAGAAGGAGTGGTTCGTGTGCCTACAGGAGCGGGTCTGGGAGTAGACATTGACCCGGATTTTATTGCAAAACACAGGCTTGTAAAAGGGTGATGTTTTTTCTCTAGAAGAATCCCAGTTCGAGGCGGGCTTCTTCGCTCATCATCGATTTGTCCCACGGCGGGTCGAATGTCAAATCAACATTTACATCCTCTACTCCTTCCACAGCACGCGCTGCCTGCGTTATTTCATCCATTAAAATATCGACAACCGGACACCCCGGTGCAGTAAGGGTCATTACAATATTTGCATGGTTGTTTTCATCTACATCCACATTGTAAATCAATCCCAAATCGTAAACATTTACCGGTATTTCCGGGTCGTAAACCTCTTTGAGGTTAGCTATTATCTGATCGATTCTTTTATCCATTTTTCGTGCCTCCTTCTTTTTCCATCCTGTCATAAGCAACAGCGTACAAACGGATTTGTTTTACCATGGCCAGCAGCCCGTTTGAGCGGGTGGGTGAGAGGTGCTGCTTCAATCCCAAGTCGTCAATAAAATGCAGTTCGTTTTCCATGATTTCCCGTGGTGTGCGGCCTGAAACAACCCGCAACAACAATGCCACAAGGCCCTTAACAATCACCGCATCGCTTTCGCCCCTGAATTCTATTTTATCGTCTTTTTTCTCGGCCACAAGCCACACCCTCGACTGGCATCCTTTAATGAGGTTCTGGTCGTTTTTTTCTTCCGGTGGCAAATCATCCAGTTCGTTCCCCAGTTCAATGAGGTAGGAATATTTGTCCATCCAGTCTTCGTAAACCGAAAATTCTTCAATTATCTCTTGCTGAACTTCTTCAATTGTCATAATTCTGTATTTCTTATAAAAAGATGCAAAGGTCGTAATTTTTTAATTTCAGGCAATAATAAATGTGTATCAAAACATTTTTCGGATTTTATTCACTCCTTCCACCAGCGCATCAATATCTTCGCGGGTATTGTATAATCCAATGGAGGCACGCACGGTTCCTGGAATTTCGTAGTGCTGCATAATCGGATCGGCACAATGGTGGCCTGTACGAACTGCTATTCCCATTTTGTCGAGCAGCATTCCCATATCGTATGGATGAACACCTTCCACATTAAATGAAATAACCCCTGACTTTTCAGCGGCTTCACCAAAAATCCGCAACCCTTCAATATCTTTTAGTTTTTCGGTGGCATAGTTTAGCAAGTCAAGTTCCCATTCGGCGATGTTTGCAATTCCGGTTTCGTTAATTAAGTCAATGGCTTTTCCAAAAGCAATTACACTGGTAATATTTGGTGTTCCTGCCTCAAATTTAAACGGCACTTCGCTAAATGTTGTTTTTTCGAAAGAGACTTCGGCAATCATTTCGCCTCCTCCCTGGTAGGGTGGCATTTGTTCGAGCCACTCTTTTTTCCCGTAAAGCACACCCACGCCATTTGGCCCATACATTTTATGCGCTGAAAACGCATAAAAATCGGCATCAAGATCCTGAACATCTACTGAAATGTGTTGCACTGCCTGGGCGCCGTCAACAAATACCGGTACGTTTTTGCTGTGTGCTGTTTCCACAATTTGCTTTACCGGATTGATGGTTCCCAAAACATTGGAAACATGTGTAACGGCAATTAGTTTTGTTTTCGGAGAAAGTAAATCAGCCAAAGCTCCCGATTGCAGTTCTCCGTTATCTGTAAAAGGCAGTTTTTTAATTTTTGCACCTTTGTTCATAGCCAGAATTTGCCACGGCACAATGTTGGAATGGTGCTCCATTTCCGAAACAATGATTTCATCGCCCCTGTTAATGAACTGTTCGCCAAAAGAGGAAGCCACAAGGTTGACACTTTCGGTGGTGCCTTTGGTGAAAATTATTTCCTCGCGGGTGCCGGCATTGATGAACTCTTTCACACTGTCGCGAACTTCTTCAAAATCGGAAGTTGCTTTATCGGCCATAAAATGGGCAGCCCGGTGAATGTTGCCGTAATATTCGCCGTGAAGCCTTTCCTGCGCCCTTAAAACCTGTATGGGTTTTTGTGTGGTGGCAGCATTATCGAGGTAAACAAGTGGCTTATTGTACACTTCCTGTTTTAAAACTGGGAAGTAACTGCGTATTTTTTGAATATCGTAATCCATGAATTTTGAAATTCTAAGGTTTTTATAAAGGTAGAAATTCCTTTTTTAACCCGAAAAAATCGGATTTAAAACTGGCTGCACTTTAACTTTAATTTTCTGAAATGACAGTACAAAACAAAAAATCCGCAATTTCTTATCGAAGCAATTGCGGATTCTGTTGTTTTTTGTTGCCAACTAACATTCACAATTGTAAGCACATTCATGGCAACGGGCAATTTCTCCCTTCAATCGTTTATCTACCAAATCATCAATTCGTTCGCGCAGCGGAAGTACTTTAATTTTCTGAATAACTTCATGTGCAAACGCATTCATCATCATCAGCCGTGCTTTCTTTTCTTCAATTCCGCGGGCCCGCAGGTAAAACAGCGCTTCTTCATCAATTTGTCCGACTGTTGCTCCGTGGCTGCATTTCACATCATCGGCATCGATAATCAGTTGCGGTTTTGTTTGCATATAAGCCTTGTCGGTGAGCAGCAAATTATTGTTCCGCTGAAAAGCATTTGTCTTCTGGGCATCGCGAACAACATGGATGCGGCCTGAAAATGCACCTGTCGATTCATCGTCGAGCACATTTTTATATACCTGGTTACTCAGGCAGTGTGGTTTGGCATGAATAACCTGTGTGAAATTATCGACGTGCTGTTTGCGATCGATAAATGCCATTCCAAAAAGGTTCGATTCAGCATTTTCGCCATTCATTACAAATTTCAGGTTGTTGCGGATAAGTCCGCCATGCAACGACGATGTGAGTGTTGTAGCTCTTGAATCCCGTTCCTGGTGAATATAAACTGAATTCAGGCTGGTGGTATTGTTGTGCTGATTTTGCAGTGTATAATATTCAAACGATGCATTCGCCCCCACAAAAATCTCTGTTACCGAATTGTTCAGGTAGGAATTCAAATTCAGGGTGTGATCGCACAAAATCATTTTTACATCAGCGCCTTCTTCAATGTAAATAAAATTCCGCTGAGTGGCATAAGCGTCGCTGCTTGCCTTTAAAAAGTTGATAATCTGAATGGGTTTTTCAACCGCAACATTTTTAGGGACATAAAGAAAAAATCCATCTTTCGCAAATGCTGTGTTCAGCGCAACCAAAGGGTCTTCTTCTGTGTTTGCGAGTTGTGCATATTTTTCAAGCAACTCCGGTTTCTCGTGCGAAATTTTTTCCAGGCTCTCAAGAATAACTCCTTCCGGTAATTGACCGACAGAACGATTTTCTTCGTAATACCAGCCGTTAAAAATATAAGCCAGATGCGTATCCAGTTGAGGTACATCGCATCGGAAAGCTTTGTTTAAATCAACCTCTGTTTTTTCGTGCTGATGAAAAAATTTATAATCAGGCGCGAATTTAGGCTGCAGGTTGGTGTATTTGTAGTTTTCGTTTTTACGCGAAGGAATTCCCTGTAATACAAAATCCTGAAAAGCCTTTTCTCTTTTACTGTTCAGCACTTCCGACGAACCTTCATACAGAAGGTCTTTTACATCGTTGAAGTGGCCGGTGTATTTTAATGATAAATCTGCTTTTTCAACCAATACGCTCATGTTAAACTACGTTTTCTTGTTTTAACCAGTCGTAACCTTTTTCTTCCAGTTTTAATGCCAGTTCTTTACCTGCCGATTTTACTATTTTCCCATTGTACAATACATGAACATGGTCGGGAACAAGGTATTCGAGCAGGCGCTGGTAGTGGGTTACCACAATTGTTGAATTCTCCGGCGAGCGCAATGCATTCACTCCGTGGGCTACTGTTTTCAGCGCATCGATATCGAGACCGGAATCTGTTTCATCTAAAATACCCAGCTTAGGCTCCAGCAATGCCATCTGGAAAATTTCATTCTTTTTCTTTTCTCCACCTGAAAAACCTTCGTTTACCGAGCGGTTGGTAAGCTGGGTGTCCATGTCGACCAGGT
>DATFJO010000139.1:0-3329 GCA_035269145.1 Tangfeifania sp.
ATTTTAAAAAAATTAGTGCCCGGAAGAGGGGTATCAAATATCTAAAACATGACATTTATCACATTTTCAACCACTTGAAAATTCAGGATTCCAACAATTGATTTATTGCTTTTTCAATATCCTGAAAATTATAATTTTCAACTATTTGTGATTTTTTTTGTGAAATTTCACCGAGACACAGATTTCCGATACTTCCTTCGTGTGTGTGAGCCACTTTTTTATCGGGAGCATATTCGCCGTTTTCAATCTTTTCGCCCACAATTTTATAAGCCTCCCGAAAAGGCACACCGCTTAAAACCAGCCGGTTTACTTCTTCCACACTAAAAAGATAATCGTATCTACTGTCAGCTAAAATGTTTTTGTTGACTTCAATTTTTTCAAGCGCCAAACCGGCAACCGAAATACAATCGTTCAACTCTTCAAAAACCGGCAGAAAAACTTCTTTCACAACCTGCAAATCGCGGAAATAGCCCCCCGGTAAATTATTTATTACAGTGCTTATTTGGTTGGGAACGCCCTGAATTTTGTTGCACTTACCGCGTATCAGCTCAAAAACATCGGGATTTTTTTTGTGGGGCATGATGCTCGATCCGGTTGTAAATTCCGGCGGCAATTTCACAAAATCAAAATTCTGACTGTTAAACAAACACACGTCGAATGCCAGCTTTGAGAGTGTTGAGGCAATGTTGGCCAATGCAAACGAAACGATTTTTTCCACTTTTCCACGGCCCATCTGGGCATAAACCACATTATAATTCATGTTGGTAAAACCAAGCAAATCGGTTGTCATCTGCCGGTTGAGCGGAAACGAAGAACCATAGCCAGCCGCCGATCCCAACGGATTCTGATTGGCAATTTTGTAAGCCGATTGCAGCAGTTCCAAATCATCGGTCAGGCTTTCGGCATAAGCACCAAACCACAAACCAAATGAAGAAGGCATGGCCACTTGCAAATGAGTGTATCCCGGCATCAGCACTTCCTTGTTTTCTTCACTTTTCGCCAGCAAAACATCAATCAGTTTTTCAGTGGCCAAAACAATTTCCTTGATGGCATCGCGTGTAAATAACTTCAAATCTAATAACACCTGGTCGTTGCGCGAACGTCCGCTGTGAATTTTTTTGCCTAAATCGCCCAGCTCTTGAGTTAAAAGAAATTCAACCTGCGAGTGCACATCCTCCACACCCTCATCAATAATAAAATTGCCTGCCGCTGCTTTTTTGTAAAGTTTTTTCAGCGCTTCGAGCAAAACCGGCAATTCATCTTTTTCAATCAAATTCACCGATTCAAGCATAATAACATGCGCCATCGAACCCAAAATATCGTAGGGTGCAAGGTATAAATCCAATTCACGATCTTTTCCGACGGTAAATTTTTCAATAGCTTCGTTTACGGTAATTCCTTTGTCCCAGAGCTTCATTTCAAACAATTAAAATTTGAACAAAGATAGAGAATTTGGATTTAAACGTTTTTGGAACTCCGGTTTTATAATTATTGAAAAAATTACCACTTTTGCCTAGCCTTTCAATGCCAGTACCGATTTAACGATTAATTAGCATGTTCGAAAACAAAACAGTTCGCTTTCTTTTTTACATTGCCGCGGCCCTGCTGCTTTGGGCCTATTTTGCCGGGCTCCCGATAGATGTTACCCGCGATGCCGGAAAATATGCCACCGTAGCCAAAGAGATTTTCCAGAACGGTAATTACATCAACCTCACCGTTCACGGCGATGCATACGACCAAAAACCGCCGCTGTTGTTTTGGCTGGGAGCGCTGGGATTTGCCATTGGCAACATCTCCAATTTCTGGTTTAAACTGCCGGTGCTGCTAATTGTTTTTTTCGGACTTTACTCGGCGTTCCGGCTCGGAAAAACACTGTATAACAAGCGGGTAGGTTATCTCACCTTTTTTCTGATGGCCTTTTCGTTCATCTACCCGTTCTATTCGATGGACATTCACACCGACACCCCGATGCAGGCTTTTATCACTTTTGCTTTGTGGCAACTGGCCGATTTCATTAAAACAAAACGCAACCAAAGCTGGATACTGGGATTTGCCGGAATTGGCCTGGCCATGCTTTGCAAAGGGCCGCTCGGGGCAGCCATTCCTGCATTTGCAATTGTGGGCCATCTTCTGCTGAAAAAAGATTTCAAATCGTTTTTAGATTACCGGTGGTATGCCGGAATTCTACTGGCATTTATAGTGGTCAGTCCTGCGCTTATCGGTCTGGTTAACCAGTTTGGCTGGGACGGAATCGTGTTTTTCTTCTGGGAAAACAACGTGGGCCGGCTTACCGGAACGCTTGTAAAACCCAACAGCGACCCGTTTTTTTATGTCCACAACCTGCTGTACCTTTTTCTTCCGTGGAGCATCCTGTTCTACATTTCGGCGTTTTATGAATTCAAAACGCTTTTCAAAAACAAATTCCGTGCACCCGAATATTTTACATTTACCGGAATCTGGATATTTTTTATAATTCTGAATTCATCGAAAAGCCAGTTGCCCAACTACATTTTCGGCATCATTCCACTAATTGCCCTTTTAACGGCCAAATGGATTGATATTGCGACGGAGAAAAAACCTATCCTGCAAAAAATATTTAAATCGACCCAGGTTATTGTTACCATACTTTTATGGATTGTCATTCTCGGAATATCGGCTTATCTTTTCCCGGCGCCCGGTTTTTGGTTCTGGCTGGTGTTTGCAGCCGGAATCGCTTTTTCTGTTGTAGTTTATCTGAAAGCTGAAAAAGCGCTGCCAAAAATCATTCTGCCTCCTGCAATCGGATTGGCTGTATTTTTTATTCTGCTGAATATGCATGTTTTTCCCTACATTTTCAGTTACCAGGCCCCGCCAAAAGCAGCGAGGTATTTTACTGAAAACGCAGACCCGGGCGACACGCTCTACAATTACAACTACACGCAGTACGAACTGTTTTTTTACAGCGAGCCGCAGGCCACACAACTTCAAACCGACGAGGAGATGAAACAGGTGGCCGGAAAAGACGGGACATGGATTTTTACCGATGCCGAAGGTTTTGAAAAAATTGAAAACCTGGGATTGAAACCGGACTCAGTTACCATTCGCGAGTACCGGCATTTGTACCTGAACCGCGGCGGACGGTTTATCAATCCCAAAACACGGCAGGAAGTTTTAAAACCAATGTACCTGATAAAATATTAGGCAATGCAAAAAGGCGGTTTTCATAAATATACATGGCTGATTATTCCCCTGCTTTTTATGCTGTATTCGGCGCCCGGTGCACTCGATTTTGTTTTTCATTTTCCCGATGAAAAATACTACACCGATGCTGCACTTCAAATGATGGACAA
>DATFJO010000140.1:0-5383 GCA_035269145.1 Tangfeifania sp.
ATCATAACCGTTTTTTTCATCCTGATAACCAAATCCGGCAAGAACAACTTCACCTGAAATTTTCAGAAGCTCATTGTTCTGATTCATGCAAACCAGTGAATCAGTTAAATAATTACCGGCACCTGGAATTTTCAGAAATGAGTTTTCCATATCGGGCCGGGTAGAAATCAGGTCGAAATGCTGAAAATAGTTCGGTGTTACGGATTTTAAACCTGCTTTTTTTGTCTCGCTGCGCAGGTAGCCGGCGGCAATTTCCAGTCCGGGAGTTCCCAATTTTCTGCCCTGCAAACTGTCCGCTGCCAAAAATGAAACATGTTTTCTGAGATCGTTTTCAGAAATAGACCCAATAGCTGTTTGCTGCGCCTGTCCGAAATTTACCAGCATAAAAAACAGCAATACAGGAATGAAACATTTATTCAAAATCATTCTGAAAACAATTAAAATATTCACGATATTGTACGGATACAATCGTTAAAAATAATAATTCTTGAACGATTGCAGGAATCAACGGTTATAATTGAATGAAAATGTTTTAAATATATATTGATCATGAAACAGGTAAAAGAATTCTCCATTTGGCTGATTTTGTTTGTGCCGTTTATACTTATTCCTTCCTGCGCTGTAAATCCGGTAACCGGCGAGCGGCAGTTAATGTTATTTTCTGAATCTCAGGAAATAAAAATGGGTAAAGAGTACGATCCGCAGGTGATTGCTACTTTCGGGTTGTATGAAGATGAAGACTTGAAAGCTTTTATTGAGGAAAAAGGTACAGAAATGGGAAAAATTTCTCACCGCCCCGATTTGGAATATCATTTCAGGATTTTGGATTCGCCGGTTGTGAATGCATTTGCAGTTCCGGGCGGCTACCTCTATTTTACCCGTGGAATTCTCGCGCAGTTTAACAACGAAGCTGAAATGATTGGCGTGCTTGGTCACGAAATGGCACATGTTACAGCGCGTCATACCGTTAGCCAGCAAAGCAAACAGCAACTGGGGCAGTTGCTTTTAATTGGCGGAATGATTGCCTCTGAAGAATTTCGTGATTTTGCCGGTTATGCCATGCAGGGTATGCAACTGTTGTTTCTGAAATTCAGCCGCGACAATGAAAGCCAGTCCGACCGGATTGGTGTTCAGTATGCCTCAAAATTGCAATACGACGGCCAGCAAATGGCTGAGTTTTTTAACGTGCTCAATAAAATGCATTCCGGCGGGGATAATAGCCCGGTTCCTACCTTTATGTCTACTCACCCCGATCCTGCCAATCGTTATGAAAATGTAACCCGGTATGCACAACAATGGAAAGACAGTTTAAATTATACTGAATGGCTGGTCAGGGAAGACAGTTATCTCGATATGATTGACGGAATGGTTTATGGTGAAGATCCCCGCCAGGGGTATGTCGAGAACAATGCATTTTACCACCCCGAAATGCAATTTAAGTTTCCGGTGCCTTCCAACTGGAAATTGCAAAATACACCAATGCAGGTTCAGATAGCGCCCCAGGATGGAAAGGCATTGATGATTTTTACACTGGCACAGCAGAAAAGCCTGGATGAGGCTGCCGAAGCTACACTCGAACAACTGAAGCTGGAAACTCTTGATTCAGAAAGAACCACTGTGAATGGGTTTCCTGCAATTGCAATGGTTTCAGAACAGGTTTCGCAAAATCAGCAAACCGGAGAAGAACGGACAATTAAAGTGTTATCCTATTTTATTGATTATGCCGGTTCGGTATATATTTTCCACGGTGTTTCTTCTGAGCCGGATTTCGATTCCTTTTACAATACGTTTGAAACGACAATGGTTAATTTTGATGAGTTGAATGATCCTCAAAAATTAAATGTCAAACCAAAACGAATCAGGATCAGGGAGGTCAGAAACGCTGCAACCGTTGGTGATGCACTGCGTTCGTTTGGTGTGCCGCAGGAGAGGCTCGAAGAATTTGCCCTGCTCAATAAGAAGGAAGTTACCGACAGGGTTCAGGCAGGCGAACGGTTGAAGACACTGGGAGAATAATTTCCTCCGGCAACAATAAATGGTAACCCGGAAAAGGTTTTCTGCTGCGTTAAAATTTCTATCTTCGCTTTCTTAAAAACCGGAAATTAATGATCAAGTTTTTGCTATATCCATTTTCGTTACTCTATGGAATTGTTGTGTATTTTCGTAATCGGTTGTACGACCTGAATATTTTAAAATCCAGGGAGTTCGATGTACCGGTTATCTCAATCGGCAACATTACCATTGGCGGAACCGGTAAAACACCACATGTCGAATACCTGGTTGGTCTTTTAAAGGAAAATTTTAAAGTAGCTGCCCTGAGCCGCGGATACAAACGGAAAACCAGTGGATTTCATTGGGTTGAAACCGATACCCATGTTTCGGAGGCAGGCGATGAGCCGCTTCAGATTAAGAAAAAATACCCGGATATTTCTGTTTCGGTTTGCGAAAACCGGGTGAAAGGTGTTGAGATGTTGCTTCAGAAAGATGATGAAAATACTCCTGATGTAATATTGCTCGACGATGCATTTCAGCACCGGAAAATTACCGCCGGGATCAATATTCTTTTAATCGATTATAACCGGCAAATAAAGGAAGATATGTTGCTTCCCGCAGGTCGTCTTCGCGAAAGTGCCGGTCAGATGCGACGGGCCAACATCATTATTTTCACAAAATGTCCGAATGAGATAACCCCTATCATGCGCCGTATACTTCAGAAAGAAGTCGGACTGAAACCCTACCAGGAACTGTTTTTTACCACTTTTGCTTATGGGAAAATTCAACCTGTTTTTTCAGAAAAAGAACTGGGGAATGATTTTTATGAAGAACATTCCTATGCAATATTAATTGTTACCGGAATTGCTTTTCCCCGCCTTATTCCGGAATATCTGAAACAGTTTGCCGGAGAAACTGAAGTATTGAATTTCCCGGATCATCATAATTATTCTGATGATGATGTGCGAGCAATTACAGAAAAATTTGATTCGCTGAAAAAAGAGAAGAAAATAATCATTACTACCGAAAAAGATGCTGTGCGTTTTCAGGGAATGACGGATTTGGAGGATGCCTTTAAAAATGCACTTTATTATTTACCGGTGAAAGTTAAATTCCTGGACGACGAAGGAAAGTCGTTCAATAAAAAGATTCTGAATTATGTTGGAGAAAATAAAAGCAACCGCGAGCTTCATAAAAGAAAAAATAAACGCCAGTCCTGAAATAGGAATTATCCTCGGAACCGGTCTTGGTGGCCTGGCAAAGGAAATTGAAATACTGGAATCGATACCGTACAACGAAATTCCCGATTTCCCGGTTTCAACTGTCGAAGGCCACGCCGGCCGGTTAATATACGGGAAACTCGGCAATAAAGAAGTGCTTGCCATGCAGGGACGTTTTCATTATTACGAAGGCTATTCCATGAAGGAACTCACTTTTCCGGTGCGGGTAATGAAATTTGTGGGAGTTACCCATTTGTTTGTTTCAAATGCTTCGGGCGGTTTAAATCCTGAATGGCACGTGGGCGACATCGTACTGATTAACGATCATATCAACTTTTTTACAGAACACCCGCTGCACGGAAAAAATGAAAACGAACTCGGTCCGCGATTTCCCGATATGAGCAAGGTTTACGACGAACGATTGCGAAATAAAGCTAAACTAATTGCCATTGAAAGCAACATTGTTGTAAAGGAAGGTGTTTATGTCGGGGTGCAGGGGCCCACTTTCGAAACCCCGGCCGAATATAAAATGTTCCGTATTCTGGGAGGCGATGTAATTGGCATGTCAACCGTTCCCGAGGTGATTGTGGCCCGCCACATGGGAATCAGGGTTTTTGGAATTTCAATCATTACCGACAGCGGCGTGCCCGGCGAAATTGTGGAGATTTCGCACGAAGAAGTTCAAAAAGTAGCCATGAAAGCCGAGCCGAAAATGACCCGGATAATGAAAGAACTGATTAAAAGTATTTGATGAATGGAAACTCTTTGAATAACTGGAACTTTTATCATGGCCTTTGTCATTCCGGCGAAAGCCGGAATCTTTAACAATTAAGCAGGTAACATGAAAAAAATATTATTGATAATTATTGTTGCAGCCTTGTTTGCAAACTGTTCAACTCAAAAAACGAACGAAGTGGAACTTGTACTCGACAAACAATCTGAATTGGGCGAAGGAGCCATCTGGAATCACAAAACCGGGGAGTTGCTCTGGGTAAACATCACCGGCGAAATTCTCAATTTTTACAATCCGGAGTTGAAAAACAATAAAGAGATGTTTACCGGACAGATGGTTGGAACGGTTGTTCCGGCTGAATCGAGGCTGGTGATGGTTGCCCTTGAAAACGGCATTTACCAGTTCGATCCCGAAACAGGAACAAAAAAACTAATTGCCAATCCGGAAGAAGGTGTTGAAGGCAACCGGTTTAACGACGGCAAATGCGACCCTGCCGGACGTTTCTGGGTTGGAACCATGAACATGAACGGCAAAAAGGAAGCCGGCACGCTTTATCGTCTCGATCCCGACGGCACGATTCACCGGATGATTGAGAACGTGAGTATTTCCAACGGAATTGTATGGTCGGCCGATGCTACAAAAATGTATTATATCGATACACCCACCCAAAAAGTAATGGCTTACGATTACGACAATGCAACCGGCGACATTTCAAATCGGCAAACTGCGGTTGAAGTTCCTTCAGAAATGGGCTCGCCCGACGGAATGACCATCGATGCCGAAGGAAATATCTGGGTGGCGTTGTGGGGCGGTTCTGCTGCGGGCTGCTGGAACCCCGAAACCGGAGAACTGCTGCGTACTATTGAAGTGCCTGCCAAAAATGTAACTTCCTGTGCTTTTGGAGATGAAGACCTGGGCACTTTATATATCACTACAGCCCGGCAGGGAACAAGCGATGAGGAGCTGGAAAAATATCCACATGCCGGCGGTCTGTTTAAAACACGGCCGGGTGTGAAAGGAGTGGAGGCGTTTTTCTTTAAAGGAGAATTTTAATGAGGAAATAGCTCGCAAAGGCGCGAAGTCGCAAAGAGTTTTAATTTTCGATTTTTTCCTTAGCGTCTTGGCGTCTTAGCGTGAAATATAAAAACAGAATCAATGAACGATAATTTTTTGCCCGACTACACCGACGTTGAAAAAGCACACGACATCATCCATAAATATGCCCACCAAACACCGGTTTTGACTTCCGCAAGCATCAACAAAATTGTGGGAGGCAGCCTGTTTTTTAAATGCGAAAATTTTCAGAAAGTGGGCGCTTTTAAATTCAGGGGTGCATGCAACGCCGTTTTCTCACTTTCAGAGGAAGAAGCTCAAAAAGGCGTGGCCACTCACTCTTCGGGGAACCATGCGGCGGCGCTGGCGCTGGCGGCAAAAATGC
>DATFJO010000141.1:0-5194 GCA_035269145.1 Tangfeifania sp.
CAGAAAAATAAGCTTCTAAAAATTTCAGGTGAAGTTGTCTTTGCCGGATTTGGTTATCAGGATGAAAAAAACGGTTACAATGACTTGGAGGGAGTTGAAATTGACGGGAAGATTGTAGTTTGCAGCACCGGTTCTCCCAAAATGTTTAAAAAAAACAGTTCATTCAGTTGGAAAAACCGGCTGGAGCAAAAAAAAACCGAACGGCTTTTTGAAAAAGGAGCGCTGGCTGTAGTTTTTGTTACGAATCCAAAAGATTCTACAAACCGTGCTTTCAAACAGATTTACACCTGGAAAAACCGGGAGCGATATTCCCTGAAACCAGACACTGTTTCTGCCGATAAAAAGATTTTTGTCACCATTCCCGAATTTGCCAATCATCTTTTAGGTGAAAAAAATGGCTGGAAAAGTTACCTGACTGAAATTGCGGGCCAAAATAAACCAGCCCCGGGTTATCCTGAAAACTCATCAATTGAAATTCAGTCATCGCAGTTCATAAAAATACATGAGACCCAAAATGTAGTGGGCATGCTTGAAGGCAGTCATCCTGAATTAAAAAACGAATGCGTGGTTTACATGGCTCACTACGATCATCTGGGAACTGATTCGGAAGGAAATATTTACAACGGCGCCGATGACAATGCCTCCGGCTGCGCAGCCCTGCTCGAAATTGCAAAAATATTTCAGCAACCGGAATTTCAGCCCGCCCGGAGCATTCTTTTTTTATGGGTCACCGGCGAAGAAACAGGCTTGCTCGGATCCGGCTATTATGCAAATCACCCGGTATTCCCGATAAAAAATACGGTGGCCTGCATCAACCTCGACATGATTGGCCGCGTATATGAACCCCGCGATTCAGTATGGAAAAACTCACCGAAGCTGGTGAAAGATTTCGACGGCATTTACACCCTTGTTAGTGATTTTAACCCGAAACTGGTTCAGCTTACTGATTCAGTCAGCAAAGAACTGGGATTTATCCCCGATAAATCATTGCCTGGATATTTTTTCAGAAGCAGCGACCATTATCATTTTCACAGCCGCAATGTTCCGATAGTGAATCTTGCAACCGGCTATCATGCCGATTACCATAAAGTTACCGACGAAGAATCCCGCATTCGGTACGATAAATTAAAACGCATAACTGAACTCAGTTTTTGGATTGGGTATAAAATGGCCGGTAATTGAGCTGATTTTTTATATTTTCGAATCCCAAAAACAGATAACTATGATTATAGTAATTCTCGATGGATATACGCTTAACCCGGGAGACCTGAGCTGGGAAGGATTGAAACAATTTGGAAACGTTAAAATTTACGACCGCACGTCCCCGGAAAAAACAGTGGAGCGCGCATCGGGCGCCGAAATAGTTTTTACCAACAAAGTGGCATTCAGCAAAGAAACAATTGCACAGTTACCCGACCTGAAATTTATTGGGGTGCTTGCAACCGGCACCAATGTAGTCGATATTGAAGCAGCAAAAGAAGCCGGAATTACGGTTACAAACATTCCTGCCTACAGTACTGCTTCAGTGGCACAAATGGTATTTTCACACATCCTGCATTTTGTGCAAAATGTGTCGGTTCATGCCAACTCGGTAAGAAACGGCGAATGGGCAAACAGTATTGATTTTACTTACCGCAAAACGCCACAGACAGAGCTGGCAGACAAAACACTGGGTATTATTGGGTTCGGGCAAATCGGACAGGCTGTGGCAAAAATCGGGCTGGCGTTTGGAATGAAGATAATTTTTAACAACCGCAGCCAAAAAGAAACTCCGCTGGCTGCACAACAAGTTGATTTGGACACACTGCTTGCAGAAAGTGACTTCATCAGCATCAATTGTCCGCTCACTGCTGAAAACGAAAAATTTTTCAACAAAAGAGCCATTGAAAAAATGAAATCAACAGCTTTTTTGGTTAACACGGGCAGGGGCCAGTTGATTAACGAAAATGATTTGGCAGATGCACTGAACAATGACCGGATTGCCGGTGCCGGACTCGATGTGTTATCGACCGAACCGCCTCAGCCCGATAATCCGCTGATAAAAGCAAAAAACTGTGCAATTACGCCGCACATTGCATGGGCAACTTTTGAGGCGCGCTCACGATTGATGAAAATTGCCACTGAAAACCTACAGGCTTTCCTGGAAGGAAAACCGCAGAATGTGGTAAGCTGATTTCAAAAAAATATTTGGCTGCAAAGGATTTATTCTTACCGGGAATATTTTTCGAGCAGATTTTGGTTCTCCGGCTGGGACAGTAATTTTGAATCGGCTCCCGAAAGATCCATGTTTTCAAGTTCCTGCCATTTGACCCACCGGTAATCGACGTGTTCATTCAGAATTAATTTTTCATTTTTAGGGAAACACAAAAACGGGATGAGCCTGATTATTTTGAAACCATAATCAAAATCCACCGGTTTCATTTTCTCCACAATTTTCAGGTCGAGTTCAAGCTCTTCTCTAATTTCACGAAGAATACTATGCTCCTCCGATTCACCCGGTTTTATCTTCCCGCCCGGAAGTTCCCATTGAAAAGCATGATGCGGATGCTCTCCGCGCCGGGCAATCAATACTTTTTTATTTCTGAATATTACGGCACAGGTAACTTGAATCATGTTTCAAAATTAACATTCAAAAACAGCTAAACCTGGTATATTTGTAAAAAAAGCAAAAATGACCAAACTGGAGTTGCTGGAAGTGATTGATTCATGGGAAAACCTGGAACCTGCGATTCAGGAAATCGGGAACAATCCTGAACATTTGCCCGTTTTAATGAATTTGGCATTGTACAGCAACGCACCCAAAAGCTGGCGGACTGCCTGGATGGCTGACAAGATACACGATCAATTTCCACATCTCATTATTCCCTGGTTGGATCAAATGATTCCGGCATTAAAAATTAATCTTCAATCCGGAAAAAAACGTCATTTTCTGAAATTGATTAGTCTGAATAAAATCGATAAAAAGCATTATCTATTCCTGATGGATTACTGCCTCGATGCTTTTACTTCAGGAAAGGAGCCCATTGCAGTGCGTGTGCATGCCATGCAAATATTATTCAACCTTTCGGAAACCGAACCGGAATTTAAGCCGGAATTACTGGCCATTATTGAACATGAAATGGAAGTTCACCCATCTGCGGGAATCAGTTCGCGGGGTAAAAAGCTGGCAAAAAAGCTCAATACGCAAATTCAACAAATCCAGCGAATGTCGGGTCAACTGTAAACTTTCATTTCGATCCCCGGCTCCCCTAGAAAGAAATCTGCTGAAATAATTAGATTTCTCCTCGGATACTGCCAATGACAGATTTTTACAAGGTGCTTTATATAAATCAAATACAAAATCATACTTTATTGTCATTTCGACGAAGAATGAGGAGAAATCTCTCACAATTGGAACAGATTTCTCAGTCGTTCCTCCTTCTCCCGAAAGGGATCGCTTCGCGGGAAATGACAGTTCCTATAATCTGTCATTGTCTCATTGTGCCCATTCTAAAAATGGGTGAGCACTCGAAATGACAATTACTACATTTTACGTTTGAGCTGACATTAAGAGTTTGACTCACCGGATAAACGATCAATCAACGCCTGTAAACGCGAATCTATTTCCTCTGTCAGTTCCGTTTGATTGTACCGGCGTGTGAGCACCAGCATATTCCTGAGGTGCGAAATTTCACGGTTTTGCTGGTCCTGAACAACCGGAACAAATTTCATGGGCAACGATAAATAATAGTCGAGCATAGCAAAACTGTTATCGGCCATTTTACCCACTTTTTCATTGCCTTTTTCTGTGGCGCCGGCATTGTAATACTGTTCGGTTGCCGGAAATGAATCGAAACTCAGCGGAATAATTTCATCGGGGAAAAGTTCAAACATTTTGTCGACAACTTCTTCGGCCTTTTCTTTTTTCCCTTCCTCATTCAGTTTTCCAGCAAGACGGGCAAACATGTGCCGGGCCTGAAGAATTTTTATTGCCCGCTCATTGTAATCATCCAGGTAAATATCCGGGTCATTAACATTTCCCCACACAAATTTATTCATAACATGATCATAAAGAACATCTGAATTAACATGCCCGAAATAAAGTCCCTGCCTTTCTGTTTTTATGGGCACAAACCGGTAGGCCAACCCTTCGAACTGGAGCCAGTCGAGAAAAAATATGTTTCCGGTGTGCAAAAGGCTGTGATCGATGTAAACGGGGCGTTCCCAGTTATTGGCGGCAATAATGTTCAGCACCGCCAACTCGCTTTTCGATACGTAATTTTTATTGATACTAAATTCCACCCGATCTGCAATTAAAGCCGAATCTTCAGACTGAACGGTTCCTGTTTCCAATACTTTTCCCTTATCCACATCGATGTAAAAATCCCTCGACGGAAAATAATTCATTGAATTTCCGTTTGTCAGCCGTACTTTGGCCCGGGTATCGTCGCTGCCGGCAAAAAGCAGTGCGTCGCGCAATTCAATTGCCCCTTCTTTTCTTTCCTGAAACAAAATGGCATCCCGGTGGCCCATATAATATTTTTCCTTGTCGAGCACAAACGGAATGGGAGCGGCCTCGTAGGTTGCTTTACGGTGCTGATTGATGTACCAGTCCATTCCGAGGTAGCTTATGTTTACAATCTTGATATCCGGACGGACTCCTTCCACTTCCTGCACATACCAAAGTGGGAAGGTGTCGTTATCGCCATAGGTAAATAGTATGGCCTTTGGTGCGCACGATTCCAGGTAATTGATGGCATAATCGCGGGTCATGTAACGGCCCGAGCGATCGTGATCGTCCCAGTTTTCGGAAGCCAGGATTCCCGGCACCAAAATCAGAGAAACAATTGTAATTAGAACAGCTCCCGGAATTCCTTTAATTACCTTTCGTACCGCGTCAAAAAGCGCGGGAACAGCCAGCCCGATCCAAATGGCAAAAGCATAAAACGAACCGGCATACGCATAATCCCGTTCACGGGGCTGAATGGGATACTGATTCAGGTACGCAACAATGGCGATTCCTGTAAACACAAACAGCGTCATTGTAACGGCAAAACTTTCCCTTCCTTTTTTGCCCTGGTTGTATTGATAAAAAAGTCCAATTAAACCAAATAGCAGAGGTAAAAAATAATATACATTTCGCGAAGGTTCGCTTTTCATGAACTCCGGCATCTGGTCGCGCGGCCCAACTCTCGGTTCATCCAAAAACTGAATT
>DATFJO010000142.1:0-3613 GCA_035269145.1 Tangfeifania sp.
AATCAAACAGCCATTGTAACCGGTGCCGAATCAGGTATCGGAAAAGCCATTGCCATTGAAATGGCAGGAGAAGGGGCAAATGTCGTTGTCAACTACATAGCAGATGCGGATGAAGCTCAGAAGGTGGCAGATGCTGCAAAAAATGCAGGCGGCGAAGCCATAATATTCAAAGCCGATGTAAGCAAGGAAAATCAGGTACAGGAAATGTTTGTCAAAACCATTGAAACCTTTGGCCGGCTCGATATTCTGGTGAACAACGCAGGAATACAAATGGATGCCGCCATCGATAAAATGTCGCTCGACGACTGGCAAAAGGTAATCGATGTAAATCTTACAGGTTATTTTTTATGCAGCCGTGAAGCCGTTAAAACATTTAAAAAGCAGGAAATTGACGAAGATATCTCAGTGGCAGCCGGTAAAATAATTTGTATCAGTTCCGTTCACGAACGTATCCCCTGGAAAGAACGCGCCAATTATGCAGCATCAAAAGGCGGAATTATGCTTCTGATGAAATCGATGGCTGTGGAAGTGGCGGAACACAAAATCCGGGTCAACAGTATTGGTCCGGGCGCCATAAAAACACCCATCAATAAAGAATCGTGGGGCAAACTGAAAAAGGGAATTCCTTACGGACGGGTTGGCGACCCGGAAGATATTGCCGGGGCCGCCGTTTGGCTCGCTTCCGATGAGTCGGATTATGTAACCGGCACCACCCTGTTTGTCGATGGCGGAATGACTTTATATCCTTACCTCGCTTCGGGGGATTAATAGCTTAAATTAATGTAATATGACTTATAAAATAAGAGATCTCGGAGTCATCAGCGACAGGCGCAGCGGCGCTGTAATAGCCAGAAACGGCGATGTGTGCTGGTACTGCCCGGGGCAGTTCGACAGCCCCTCACTTTTTGCTTCGTTGCTCGACAGCGAAAAAGGTGGCGTTTGGTCACTTAACCTGCAAGGTGGCTATGTTTCGAAAAGACAATACATTGAAAACAGCAGTGTGCTTGAAACCCGTTTCCAATCTGAAAACGATGCATTCACTTTAACCGACTGGATGCCCCTAAATGACAACTTTTCAGGAATTTGCAGGATGATTTCGGCTTCAGCAAAAGCGATAAAAAACACTTTAATACCCGCACCCGGTTACGGACAGGAAGAAATAAAAATCAGCAAGATAAATGATACTACTTTCAATATTAACGATACATATTTCCTGATGATTTCTCATCCGGCAAAAGTGGAAGAAGAAAAAATAATATTCGAAATTCCTGCAAATGAAGAGGGCTGGGCAGTTCTGGCTGATAAGGAGATGAAAATATCCGGCAATGAAACATTGAACAGTTCACTGCAGAACACTCTGAAAAACTGGGAGGAGTTGAGTTCAGGCTTTAGTTATGAAGGGCCCTACAAAAAAGAGATGCTGGATTCGTTAAGGGCCATCAGGCAGGTGACCCACGAGGAATCCGGGGGAATTATTGCCGCCCTGACAACATCACTGCCCGAGGTTCCGGGCGGCGAAAGGAATTACGATTACCGTTACGTGTGGCTGCGCGATGCGTCAATGATTGTAAGTGCCCTCACACGAGCCAAAACCAATGGGAAGGATGAAAAACGTTTTCTCGATTTTATCTGCTCGGCACGGGGGAACCTGAAAGATTATTCCTCCACACCTTTTGTTACGGTAACGAAAAAAGCAGCGCCTCCTGAAAGCTATCTTAATTTTGAAGGATATATGAACAGCAAACCCGTCCGTGTTGGCAATAATGCAAACGAGCAGTTGCAGCTCGATGCCGGAAGCAATATCCTGCTCGCTGCCAAGCTGATATACGGAAATACCAATACCCGCGATCACTGGCAGGTGGTTGAAGAAATTGCCGATTTCCTTTCCACCAACTGGCAGCAGGACGATTATGGCATCTGGGAAGAGGACATTGCCCGGCAGTTTACATCCAGTAAAGTGATTATGGCAGTGGCGCTGGAATTTATTTCGGAACATTCTGATGATGAATCTCAAAAAAAACGCTGGCTGGAAGCTGCAAAAACTATCCGGAATTTTGTTAAAAATAACTGCATCACCAATTCAGGAAGTTATGCTGTTTTTGCCGGAAGCGATGAAGTCGATATCACGGCCACGCTTTTCCCCGAGTGGGATTACTGCCCGGCTGACACTCCGGAAATGATTCAAACCGTTGAAGAACTGGAAAAGAATTTCAGCAAAAACGATTTGGTTTACCGAAACCTGCTGCTGTTCGATGAGAAAAAAGAGGGGGCTTTTCTGGCTGCCAGTTTCTGGATGGCGCAATACTGGATCATGCGGAAAGATATTCAGAAAAGTAAAAAATATATTGAAGCTGCACTGCGATACCAAAACGATTTGGGGCTTTTTGCTGAAGAAGCCGACCCGGATTCAGACGCCATGCTTGGAAATATTCCACAGAGTTTTGTGCATGCTTCCTGCATTGGGGCCATCATCGATTTTAACAACGCTTTTGGAACAGATGCGGAAAATTAAACTTAACACTTTCTGGTGCCAAAATAAATTGTAGCATGTTGATTCACAGTTCGACTACGCTCACTGTGACAGTCAGACTGAGTGTCGCATAAAACTGAAAAACAGTAGATTAATAAAATTAAAAAGATTAAAAATGAAAAATTTTGATGCAATTATTATCGGTTCGGGGCAAGCCGGCACACCGCTGGCTTTTAAACTGGCTGCCGAAAAAAAGAAAGTAGCTTTTATTGAAAAAGATAAGTTTGGCGGAACCTGCGTAAATGACGGGTGCACTCCCACAAAAGCTTATGTGGCAAGCGCCCGCCGCATTTGGGACGCGCGCAACGGCGCTGCGCTGGGAATAATTATTCCTGAGGGAGCATCGGCCAATATGAAAAAAATAAAAAGCCGCAAAGATGAAATCGTACAGGAATCGGTTGACGGAATAAGTTCCGGCGTGGAAAAGGAAGAGAACATCACTTTTTTTAAAGGTGAAGCACAGTTTACAGGAGAAAAAGTAATTTCGGTAAACGGGGAAGAGCTTACGGCGCCCGAAATTTATATCAACACCGGCGCCAGGCCCGTTGTACCCGAACCATTTGAGAAGCTGAATTACCTGACCAACGAAACCATTCTTCAACTGGAGGAATTGCCCGAACACCTGTTGATTGTAGGAGGAAGTTACATCGGACTGGAGTTTGGCCAAATGTTCCGGAGGTTTGGCAGTAAAGTAACCATTATTGAAAAGGCATCTTCCATTATTGGCCGCGAAGACGCGGAAATCAGCAGCAACATTGAGGATTTTCTAAAAGAAGAAGGCATTGAATTTCGTTTGAATGCCAGTTGCATTGGCGGTACACAAAACGATAATAAATCAATTACCCTGAAACTGGACTGTAAAAAGGGAAGCCCCGAGATAACCGGTTCGCATGTGCTTCTTGGAGTGGGACGCAGCCCCAACACCGATTCGCTGAACCTGAAAGCCACCGGTATAAAAACCACCGGCCGCGGACACATTGAGGTAAACGACCGTCTCGAAACAAATGTTGAAGGAATTTTTGCCCTGGGCGATTGCAACGGAAAAGGCGCTTTTACCCACACTTCGTACAACGATTATGAAAT
>DATFJO010000143.1:0-4074 GCA_035269145.1 Tangfeifania sp.
GGAACTCTATACCGGGGGCATCCATTGCAATTGCAAAAAATAATCAGATAATCTATTCTGAAGGAATTGGTCTGGCCTCAAAAGAATTAAATGTACCAATGACTCGGGAAAGCAAACTTCGAATTGGCGATGTTTCACAAATTTTCACCAATATAATTTATTTGAAACTGTTAGAAGAAGGCGTCTTAAATCCCGATTCAGCAGTTCAGCATTATATTCCTGAATATCCGGAAACTGATTATAAGCTTGCCATAAAACATTTACCGTATCATACATCAGGTATCAGAAAAGAAGAGACCGGCGAAGTTGAAATACCCGGATTAAACATTACTATTCAAAAAGGCCTTCAGGATTTCATGAATGATCCACTGAGTTATCCTCCCGGATGGTTCCAGGAATCCAGCATGTTTAACACCAATTTGCTTGGGGCCGTTATGGAAAAAGCTACCAACAAAAAATTCCAAAATTTATTAAAAGAATATGTAACCGATACACTTAAATTAACCAACACTGTTATCGACGATCCTTTTGCTATAATTAGTAATCGGTCAGATTTTTATGATCAGAGTATGATGGGACAAAGCATTAATGCACCATTCAGAGATATGAGATATAAAGCGCCAGCAAAAGGGATTCTGTCCACTACCGAAGATTTGGTAAAGTTGGGTATGGCCATTCAGCAATCGAACTATTTTAATGAAGAGTTTAGAGAAAATCTTTTTAAACCCTGCGAACTTTTGGGAGGGTATAAATCTACCATGGCCAATGGTTGGTTGCTGATGAAGGATGAAAATGGAAGGGAATACTATGGAAGTAGTGGAGGTGTTACAGGCGGTGGAGCTGCAATCCTCATTTATCCCGATGAGAATTTGGTTATTGCATACGCTGTAAACCTCACTTTAGGAACTGATATGCCTGTTTTTGAAATTGCAAATCATTTTTTAGAAGAAACTGAATCAAATGAAAAGTAATAATCACAGTTCTGACCTGAAAACTTACAAACTTTGTGAAACAGTGTCACTTCCGGGTATTTTTCAATACTTATTTGTTGATTGAACACCAAAAAGAAACTTTTCCAATTCAAAACAAGGAAAATAAATAAAATACAGACTTTGATGGTCAAAAACATAAAAATTTATTTTTATTACAACTATTATTATTGTAATTTTCCGGTAACGTACACGTTCTTTGCATGATTATTAAAATACATTGATTTTCATTATAGTATATATCAAAAAAATTTATCAATAACTTAATTTTTTTTTAGTTGTTCTGATAAGAAAAACTTAACCAGGCAATTTTATTTAACTTAATAATAAAACTAATAAAACATGAAAGAAACAAGAAGAAAATTTATCAAAAAAACTGCTGTTGCCGGTACAGGCGCAATCGTTGCTCCAACAATAATTTCAGCAAAAGCGTTTGGTGCAAACGACCGGATAAACGCTGCTGTATTGGGGCTCAACGGCAGAGGGAAAAGCCACGTTTCAGGACTTATGAAACAAGATAATGTTCAGGTTGTAACACTTTGCGACCCCGACATGAATATTTTAAAAGAACGGGAAACTGACTTCAAAGACACTTACGGTGTAGATGTGAACCTTGAACAGGATCTGCGCAGAGTAATGGACGACAAAGACATTGATGTTGTAAGCATTGCCTCGCCCAACCACTGGCACGCATTGTCAGTAATATGGGCTTGCCAGGCAGGCAAAGACTCTTATGTTGAAAAACCGGGGTCACACAATATTTGGGAAGGACGAAAAATGGTGGAAGCAGCCCAAAAGTATGACAGAATTGTTCAGCACGGCGTTCAGCTCAGAAGCTCTCCGGCTGTCAACCAGGCCATTCAACTTCTGCGCGAAGGTTATATTGGCAGGGTTTATATGGCACGCGGATTGGTATTCCGCTGGCGGCCCAGTATCGGCGATAAAGGATTCTCGCCTGTTCCTGAAGGCATCGACTATGATTTATGGACCGGCCCGGCTCCAAAACGTCCGTTTACCGAGAATCTGGTTCACTACAACTGGCACTGGCACTGGGATTACGGAAACGGCGATGTGGGCAACCAGGGAATCCACGAAACAGATTTATGCATGTGGGGACTGGATGTTGGTTTACCTACTGAAATTACCTCGATGGGAGGTAAATTTCTTTGGGACGATGCCAAAGAAGTTCCTGAAGTGCTTACTTCTGTTTATAATTATCCTGAAGAAAACAAAATTATCCAGTTCGAAGTGAGGCCGTGGGCAACAAACACTGAGCAGGGTGTTACTGTGGGTAATATTTTTTACGGCGAAAAAGGTATTCTTGTGGTAGATGGATACAACAAGTTCAAAACATACCTGGGTAGAAACCGGGAACCTGGCATTTCGGGCGACGATGGCGAAAGAGAAGCTACCGGAATGGACAGAGGAGCAGGCGGAACAGACGGACATTTTGCCAATTTTATTGAAGCAGTTCGCAAGCATGATGCGAGTATTTTAAACGGACCGGTTGAAACAGCGCACCTGTCTTCCGGGCTGGCACATCTCGGAAATATTGCTTACCGGTTGGGTAAAGTCTTAAACTTCGATCCAAATGCGGAAAAGTTTGTCAATGATCCGGAAGCTGATCAAATGCTTACCAGGAACTACCGTGCCAATTATGTGGTTCCAAACAAAGTGTAAAACCTTTGCGTGTTTATTTTCCTATAAGAAGCATTTGTAAAAACCTTTTGAGGTCATTATCAAATGCTTCTTTTCAAATTATTGTATTTCACAACAAATAATAAATAAAAAATGAATTTCAGGAATGGACTAATAGCTGTTGCAGCATTCTTTACACTAACTCTTTTTGCCCAATGCGGCGATAAGCAGCAAATTGAAATCGACGTAAAGGAATCAGAAAATAAAGCCGATGTCCTTATTGACGGACAACTCTTTACTTCCTACATCTACCCCGAAAATACAATGAAGCCTGTTCTTTGGCCGGTAATCTCACCTGAAGGAAACGTGCTTACCAGAAGTTATCCTTTGGTCAATAAAGAGGGCGACCGAACCGATCATCCGCATCATTTGGGTGTTTGGTTAAACTACGGCGATGTGAACGGACTTGATTTCTGGAACAATTCAGAAGCAATACCACCGGAAAGAAAAGATAACTATGGCCGGATATATCACCAGTCAATAGAAAAAGCCAAAGGTGGAAAAAACAAAGCTGAACTAATAACAAAAGCTGAATGGAAATCTTCTGACAACGACAAATTGCTGGAAGAAGAAACCCGGTTTGTTTTCAGACAAAAAGAAGATAACATTCGAATTATTGACAGGGAAACAACGCTGGAAGCAGTTGCCGGTAAGGTAAATTTTAATGACAACAAAGAGGGCATGTTTGCCATCAGGGTTGCCCGCGAACTCGAACTTCCGTCTGATAGCCCCACAAAACTTCTGGATTCGCACGGAAATGTGACCGAAGTAAAACAGATGGACAATTCGAAAGTTAAAGGAAATTACAGAAGCTCCAAAGGTGTTGAAGGCGCCGATGTTTGGGGCACCAGCAGCAGGTGGATGAAACTTTTCAGCGAGATAAACGGCGAGAAAGTCGCGCTTGTTATCATCGACCATCCTTCAAATGTGGGATACCCAACCTACTGGCATGCCCGTGGCTACGGCTTGTTTGCTGCAAACCCACTGGGGCAGAAAGTTTTTTCTGATGGCGAAAAAGAACTGAATTTCAGTTTAAACGAGGGTGAAGCAACAACTTTTAAATACAGACTTGTAGTGGCATCCGGAGAACTGACTGATGAAAAAATAAATGAGCTGGCAGACGAGTTTGCCAATTTCTAAACTAAAAAATCAGTAAAATGAATCATTCAAGAAGAAATTTTATACAAAAAAGCCTGGCCGCCGGCACCGGATTAACTCTGCTAAATCCTTTGTCAGCATTTTCGATGCAGAAGAAATCAAAAATGCAAATTGGCCTGGTAACCTATCAATGGGGAAGAGACTGGGATTTGCCCACACTTATTGCCAATTGCGAAGAGACCGGCTTATTGGGTGTTGAATTGCGCACCGAACATGCTCACGGAGTTGA
>DATFJO010000144.1:0-2068 GCA_035269145.1 Tangfeifania sp.
GAACAGGATGTATGAGCATTATTCCAATTACGATACTTTTATACAAATGCAGGTTCCCGAATAAGAAATGAGAATATTTGGCAACAATCGTAATTCTAATTTAAATGCACGAAAAAATTGGGGGATTCATTATTGAACATATATAAAGTATGGGCTAAGGATGTTGGTGTTACAGGCTTTTAACATTTGCTCACTCAACGAATCGTAACAGCTCACGGGCGGAAACTATGGTGAACTTAATGGAAATGCCGGTCAGTTGTTTGTAAAGGATGCTGATGAATTTACAGTAATTGTTAGTGCAGCAACAGATTACAATCCGGAAATAATGAATTACTGGCCGGCAGATGTTTGCAATTTGTCGCATACTTTCAATCCTTTGTCGGATTATGTATACCGATTCGCTGAAAAAGGAAAAACAACGGCAAATTTCAGATAGATGGCAACCTGGGGGCTACGGCCGGTATCGCGGAGATGTTGATTCAATCTCATGAAGAAAATACCATTAGATTGCTCCCTGCCTTGCCCGATGCCTGGAAAGACGGACATGTGAACGGACTAAAAGCCAGGGCAGTTCACGTGGTTGATATGACCTGGAACGATGGTAAATTACAAAGTGCCGGAATTACTTCTGAAAAAGGAGGTCAGCCAAAAATAATTTATAAGGATGAGTGGGCTCAAGGATAAAACTATTCAGCCCGAGTTGAAGCCCGACGAGAAATTTCAAATTGATCTTGAAAAAATGTAACTGCTTTTGCATTTTGAAGATATTTGAACATTGTAATGATATTTTATGAATAGTTCAGGTTGAAAAGGTGACTTATTAGACCGCGAATTAAAAGTATTATAGACGTTTTCTTCCAAAGATAATTTTAGGACATTCGACTTCTCTGGCGCGTGATTTAATCACCTTCCCGAGATATACTTCTCCTCTTCCGATATCTTCCTCAAAGGCTCCCACCTTCTTATCCATGCATCTTTATACCTCCCGCTTTTCAGAATTCGTGAGCGATATTGTTCTGCTTTTGCCAGCGTACTAAACTTTCCGGTTACATACCTAAGGAAACCATCGTGTCCCTGCAGTGCATTAACCGAATCAATTTCGAGTTCGTTGAAAAACCAAAGACCCACCTCCGGGTAGTGTTTCAGGGCAAGAATTTGAATGGTGTAAGTGGTGTCACGCACCATTTCGTCTGCTGGCTGGTCATCAATATTAACACGCTCGGGTTTACCTGTTTCTAGCTGGACAGGTGAATAACCAGGACTGAGTGGTGGCATCATAAGGGGATCTTGCAACATTACCACCTGGTTGGTTTGATCATAAGCCAACTCTGTGGGGATATCAATTTCCCTTTCAAACTCAACAGCTTCCGGCGATGCCTCTTTAATGGTATAACTTTCCCCCGATTCCAGGAACAATAAATATTTGCCGTTTGCCGGATTGGGACGGTAATCGCCTACCAATTCATTATCCGATTCGCGTGAAACCAGGATACGGATATGCTCGGGTGGAAGATTTTTGGTGTTTTGAATGGTCCCTTCAATAACTGCCAGGGAGCCGTTGTAAGTGGAGTCGAAATCAACTTTGTAAATATCCGAGCGACCAACACTTTCGGTAAATCTGTAGGAGGCATAATAAGCCCGGCTCTTGTCTAGCGTGGGAACAAAAAAGAAGTCGTCGTCTGGTGTATTGATGGGATGGCCCATGTTGACGGGTTTAGACCAGCTACCATCCTCCATTGCCTGACTGTAAAAAACATCGAAACGCCCCATGGATGAGTGACCTTCGGATGCAAAATACAGGGTGGTACCGTCGGGATGAAGCATGGGTGTTTCCTCATCACGCGGGGAATTAATATGAGGTCCCATATTAACAGCCTCACCCCATTTCCCGTATGTATCTTTTTTTACCATGTAAACATCCAGACCGCCAAATCCGCCCGGTCGATTACTGGTAAAAAACAGGGTGCTCTGATCTGGTGAAAGGCTGGCATGAGTCTCATCCCACTCTGAATTTACAGGTGACGGCAGTTTTTCGGGTTCCCTCCACTCTTCATTTACATAGCGGCTT
>DATFJO010000145.1:0-2006 GCA_035269145.1 Tangfeifania sp.
AAATATTGTTTTGCTTCCTGGTAATCGTGAATCCGATTGAACCAGTTTTTTACTTTTTTGTAATCGTTCCAGGAATATTTCCCTTCCGAAAAATTTTTAAGGATTTTATATGTCACGTCGTTCTTCATTTTTTGATTTAAAAGAAGGAGGGTTGTTTCACCGCTCCTTCTTATTGTCTAACTAAACTAACAAACCTATGAAATCTGTTTTTTTTCTTTTTATACAATTGTTATATCCTGGGAATTGGAAAATCCCCAGTGGGAAAATGATTTTTTTTACCGGCAAGAGGTTTTGAGCCGCTATCCGGGTAATTAGAATGATTATTTAATAGATATTTGAACCACCTCGTCTGCCATACGGCAGACTTCTCCCTCCTTGATAAAGGAGGGAAAATCAGTGCTCCCATTTTAAATACAATATCAACAATATTTCTACAATATAAATTCACAGCACGAAATTTCTCCTCCTGCCAAGGAGGAGTACTCCGCCCTGGCGGAGGGAGGTGGTGAATCATCATTCAAAACAGTTTTATTATTTAGCAGTTAAAAAAACCACCCCATCCTGCTAAAGCAGGATTTTCCACTCCTTCAAAAAGCTCCTTAGGAATTCCTTTGGAAGATGGGAAATCTGTGCTAAGAAATGTTTATTTATTTTTCACAAACAAACAAAAGAAAATCATTCCTTTCGTGCGGAGTTTGTCAAATTCATTTTTCAGGAATTTCATGGCTTCAGTGATGTGGTATTCCACTGTTTTGGGAGTGATGTCGAATTTTTCGGCAATCTCTTTTTGAGATTTCCCTTCCAGCTTTTTCATCCGAAATATCTTTCGGCGTCGCTCGGGCATTTGTTGAATCAGTTCTTCCAGCTTATTCACCATTTCATTGAAATCATCTTTTTCGTCAAATGTATCCTTGTTTTCGGCAAATGAAATCAACAAATCATGTTTTAGCTGATTAGAGGCAGACAGTTTATTGAATTGCTTCCGGATAACATTAAGTGCAATGGTAAAAAGGTAGGATTGAAAAGATTTGGTTGTATCTATCTCTTTTCGTTTCCGCCAGATTTTCAGAAACACTTCCTGCACCACATCTTCTGCAGCCTGGGTTGATTTCAGATAACTCAACGAAAACCGGTACAGCGGTTGGCTGTATTTTGCAAAAAGATTTTGAAAACATTCGTGGTCGCTTCTTTTGAGCCCTTTCAGCAAAGCAGTTTCGATATTTATTTCTTTTCCGGTCAAAGTCAGATTATTCGTTTAGTTGTTTCAAAGTTAAATATTAAATTTGACAAAAATCAAATCGTATGAACAATCGGCCAATCATCCGTAAAGCATCGGGAGAAGCGGAACCTTTCTCTCAGGAAAAACTGGAAGCGTCGTTGCGGCGGGCCGGTGCCGGAGAGGAAACAATTTCTGAAATTGCAGGCGACATAAAATCGTGGCTCACCGATGGCGAATCAACTAAAAATATTTATAGCCGGGCATTCCGGTTGTTGCGCAAAAAAAGAAGCAGTCTGGCTGCACGGTACAAACTCAAAAAAGCCATCATGGAACTGGGGCCATCGGGTTACCCGTTTGAGCACTTCATCGGGCAAATCATGAAAAACCAGGGCTTTGAAGTACAAACCGGGCTGGTAGTGGAAGGGCATTGCATCACCCACGAAATGGACGTGATTGCCACCAAAGATTCTGTGCAACGACTGGTGGAATGCAAATTTCGCAACAGCCAGGGAAAAGTATCTTCTGTACAGGTACCGCTTTACGTCAGGTCGCGGGTGGATGACATTATCAAAAAAAGAAAAACGCTGCCTGAATTCCAGGGACTGGATTTTCAGGGATGGCTGGTTACCAACACCCGGTTTTCGTTAGATGCCATTCAATACGGTACTTGCAGCGGACTGAACATGCTGAGCTGGGACCATCCGCAAAAAAATGGCCTCAAGGACCTGATTGAGCGCGACCGGATTTTTCCGATAACCACTCTGGTCAATCTCACCAAAAAACAAAA
>DATFJO010000146.1:0-4476 GCA_035269145.1 Tangfeifania sp.
TTGGAAACTACTTTTAATAATTATTTATCCTTCACTCTTTTAAACCGGAACAGTTTCAGCATCCAGTTAGGCAGCGGGTGGTGACCACGTTTTCTGAAATCGAGAAACCAGCCCAGTTTTTTCAACAACGGAATTTTATGGGTTTCCACAAATTCAATCAATGTTCCTTCGGGTGCCTGAATGTATGCAAAACTTCCGGCTGCCTCGCCCATGTCAAAAGTATCTGAATTATCCGAACTGTCAACAGTAAAAGGATAACCCATTTTTTTTACTTTTTTACGCAGGGAATCCATCCCGCTAATGTCAAAACAAATGTGAATAAATCCGGGGTCACCCCAAATTCGTCCTTCAAAAATATTTCGTGGTTTACGATCCAGTACTTCAACCAATTCTATAGTTGAGGAGCCAAAGAAAGGACTAAAGGCTCCGCTTTTTACATCGGAATGTTTTAGCAGCACTCTTCTGAACCTGCCTGTTCCGCCCGGTAATTCTTTAAAATCATCGAAAGTTCCGGTAATGTCATAAATAATCTGATCATATTGCAGAATATCGCGGTAAACGGGCAAACTCTCCTCAATATTTTTCACCCCTATAACAACTCCCAGAACTCCCCCGGTTACTGATTTTTCTTTTTTGCGGAAAACTTCTTTTTCGTTTTTAATTTCCCAAAGGTTTCCGTAAATATCTTTCAGGTAAAAGTGGTCGTTATTTACAGGATCTTTATGAACAGGGCTAAGAATCTGAAGCCCCGCTTCCTGAAATTTATGGTAAGCAGCGTTTACGTCATCTGTCTTTATTTTACCTATATTAATCCCTAAATCTCCCAGTTTTAAGTCGAATTCAGGAAGTTTGGGCTTTTTACCTTTGTGCTGCCAGATTTCGAAACCGCCGCCGCCGCGCATATTGAGTGCCAGAACTGCGTGGCGTGCACGGGGTTTTCCCCCGGTATGTGGCAACATCAGTTCGGCAACTGCTTCATCTTCGAACATTCGTATGTCCATCGAAAAATGTTCGCGGTACCATTTCCAGGCTTCTTCAAGGTTCTCAACTCCTACGCCCAACTGCTGTATTCCATTAATTTTACCTGACATTTTTATTTCTTCTTTTAAGTTTTTTACATTGGTTTTACTCTTGGCGACAAGTAATAATAAAGCCGCGGGAAAAAACGACGGATGTAAACCATTATTAAGTCTACTCCGCCAACCAGTATCTCTTTTTGTTCTTTTTTCAGTTTTCGGCAAATGATTTTTGCTGCTGATTCGGCCGTCTTTCCTTTGTTCTGGCCTTCATCCATTTTTCCGTGTGCAGAGCCATCTTTTTCAATTGCGTTTACTGATATATTTGTTTTTATGCGACCGGGAATTATAACAGAAACATGAATATTGTTTTTGGCGTTTTCAGCCCGCAGGCTTTCGAAAAAACCATGCAGGGCATGTTTTGATGCTGAATAAGCCGAACGGTAAGGGAACCCGAATTTCCCAACAATGCTCGATGTAACTGCAATTTGGCCGCCTCCGTTTTCAATCATTCCCGGGAGAATTGCTTTTGTAAGCGCAATGGTTCCGAAAAAGTTCACTTCAAAAATTTTGCGGTCTACTTCAACCGGGGTTTCCTGCACAAAAGAACGCTGACTGATTCCGCCAAAATGATACAGGCAATCAATTTTGTTTTCAACAGCCAGAACCTGGCGGGCAGCTTCTTCCACCGATTTTTCATCTCCCAGGTCAAAAGGTATGATGCGGGCAGTACTGCCGGATTTCCGGCAAAGTTCAGCCACTTTTTCAAGCGCATTTTTATTTCTCCCTGAAAGTATAAAATGTACTTTTTCTTTTGCCAGTTCCTGCGCAACAGCTTTTCCGATACCCGATGATGCGCCCGTTATCCATATAGTTTTGTCTGAAAATTTCATTACTGAATGGTTTCAAAACATGCGAAGATAACAATATATCATAATCGTAAAATGTTAAATCTTTTTTCTTATCCGATAATTCATCACTCTTCCTCTTTTCGTGAAAACAACGACTTCATTTTATTCAGCAAATCATTAAAACTATTGTAATCTTCTGTAAAAGAAAAACCAACTCCCTGGGTGTAAGGGGCTGTTTCATATATCAGGTTGTTGTTTGAACGGTTGTATGCTTTAAATTGAAGTTTGCCACTCGGAATCAGTTTCACATTCACCTCGAAATCGCCCACAAGCTGGCTTTGATTGGTTGAGTAAGGATTGTTGTTATTTCCAATATTTCCGTTGATGGTTACACGGTCGTTAAACATTTGGGTACTCAGTGCCAGTTCAATTTCATCATCGGTAATCTGGTTGCCCGGCCTGTAATTCAATCCCACATCTACATTTGTACTAATTTGAGAAAGCCAGTTGCTGAGCTGGTTCGAAAACAATTCGCTCGCTGTGGTACCAATCAAATTCGGATTTTGTGCTTCGAAGGTCCCCCGCAGGTATTCAGGGGTGTAAAATTTGCCGAGTACCACCAGCGAAAGAATTTGTTTGTTCAAATCTTCCTGAGTGCTAAAGTATTGCCTTAATTCCTCATCCAACCGGTTTTCAACAGTTGGAAAATCAATAGCAAAGTCAATTTCCGGGTTGGTTAATTCTTCTGAAAGCAGAATTTTACATTCAACTGGTATTCGCTGGCTTTGGTAAATATTTCTTTCATTGTTGCCAATCAAATCGTACAGTGAGGCTTTTAGCTTGTAAACTGCATTTATATCGATTGTTGCATCGTACGGATCGCCCGACCAGTCGATGGTTCCACCCTGTTCGATGGTAAACCGCTTGTTAATTACATTCTGAAGTGTGAAAAGATAATCGCCCTGTTCAACCGTGTAATTTCCTGAAAGGGTGATGTTCCCCTCGTTATCCATTCCGAAAACCAAAAGTCCTTCGCCCCTGGCTTTAATAACGTCGCCGATTTGTGAATTGTAAATCAACTGGGCCTGGGCTTCGGGTGTGGCCCGTATCGTAAAGTTGAGGCTAAAATCACCCTCGTTTTCTTCTTCCGAAAATATAAATTCCTGCTCTTCTTCTTCCTGCGAAGATACAAACTGAATGAAATCATATCTTTCGATTTCACTTTCGCTGTCGAGAGAAATATTTACTGCTGTGCCTGATAATGTGGTGGCTGAACCGGTGAGGCTAACCTGCTTTCCGCGACCGGTAACAGAAAGCTGTCCGTTGGCTATTACTTTTCCAAAAAACTGGTCGTTATTCCTGAGGGTTGTATTTATGGCCACAATTTTTGGCGATCTCACCTTGAGATCATAAATCATGTCCTGGAAATTGGTATGTACAATTGTGCCGTCAAATGTTCCACGGTTTCCCGAAATATCGCGAATGGCAATCTGGTCGAAATGTATGGTATCGCCCCTGAAATAAACCGAATCGGTAAAAACGTAGCTCACTTGTGTGAAGTCAATTGTCAGGCCGGCATTATTGCCTTCCAGTGCGCCTGTCAGCAATAATTTTTGTGGTGAACCATGAATTCTTACTTTTCCGCTGGCATCGCCATGAATATTTGAAAATGTTTTGCGGATGGCAGTTTCAAGAATCACCAATGAGAGCTTGTCAACGGTTGCATCGTAATCCATTATATTGGTCTCGGGATTGTAGTATCCATCGGCATTCAGGCTTTTGCGACCATTGTTGGTAATGGTGATTTCGGAATTTAAAACCGAAGCCAGATTGTCCCAGTTATTGGCAAGTTTCACATCCCCGATTTTTTGTTCTTTGAAAAAGAAATCGCTTATATTCAGATCGGAAAATAAAAGCCGTTGATTGTAAAAATCACGGATTGAAGCCGTTCCGTTGAGCATTCCCCGGACAGGCAATTCACGGTTCAGGTAATTGCTGAGGTTTGAAAGGTCAATGTTTTCGAAACTGGCAGCCAACTCATCGGTTTTATCCTGTGAAATTGTTCCGTCGATTGAAATGAACTGATTCTCATTAAAAAAGTTAAAGTTGTTTACTGTAATCAGCGAACTGTCGATTGACGCAGTAAACGGGCTGATTTGCCAGAGTGAATCCGAAACGTAGATATGCGTAGGAAAACCTTCGACTTCTGCATGCGGAAATTTTGACCCGGGAATATCACTGAAAACAGTGCGGGTTTTTATGCGGCCACTGTACTGCATCTCTTCCGGATTGCCCCATTCAATCAGGTTGTCGATGGTATTGTCCGATATTTTCGAACTGACTGTAACATTATTTAAACTCATTCCGTTTTTCAGCATAATTTCGCCGAACCGGAATTTTGAAGCATACACTTTTTCCTGAGGATTGTTGCCGATAAAAATATTCCTGACTGCCAGGTTATCGGTGTTAAAGCCGGGAATACTGCCTTTTAATTCAAAAACCGACTGTTCGGAATCCAGCCTTCCGTAAAGTAAAAAAGGTGTTTCAATTTTTAAGCCCGGCGCAAAAACTTTCATGAGTTCATCCAGGTTTTTGACATCCACCTGATA
>DATFJO010000147.1:0-11520 GCA_035269145.1 Tangfeifania sp.
GCCGCTGGTAACTTATACCGACGACAATCCACCTGTTGTTATGATTAGTGTTGAACCGGCCGATGCTATCATCTATTATTCTGACGATGGCAGCGATCCTGCAACTCCGTATCCTGCTACGGGAATCCCACTTACCGAAACCACCACTTTAATGGTACAGGCCTATTCTGCCGACGGAACTTATGCAAGTGAAGTTATTACAGCTACCTATGTAATTGAAGCTACTGTTGAAGGTATTGGAACCGGCCCGGGTGGAGTTGGTTATTCCGATAACAGCATCTCCGGCCAGCCTGAAAATACATTGTGGCTGAAAGCTGATGCAATTGAAGGTTTAAATGATGGCGACCTGGTTTCAACCTGGACTGACATGTCGGGCAATGAAAACGATGCAACTGATATTTACGCAGGTACCACACCGGCAGACTATCACAAAAACATTGAAGAAGCACCAGTTTACGTGTCAAGCGGTGTTGGCAACGATATGCCTGCTGTTAATTTTGGACCGATAGAAGAACGTGAATCCGGTATCGGTGCTCTGGCAATTCCTGATATAGCGGAAGAAGATAATTTCGACGGAATGGGTGGATTATCACTCTGGCTGGTAACAAAAAGGAATACGGTAACCAGCGATTTTACCGGACTGGTTGAAAAACGTAACTTCTACCAGGGACCTGAAGAAAATGCCTGGATTCTGCAGTACAACGGTGGTGGTGGTCCTGATGAATTCAACTTCGAAATGCGTAAGGAAGACCGATTGCTTACAACAAATGCAGCCGTTACTGACACAGAAAATACCTACGTAATTGGTACTGATTTGCGTGCCTTCGAAAGAGTTACTTTCTGGAAAAACGGCGAGATGAAAGCTTCGATGAATTATTCTAAACCAATTAACGATGTAGATGCACCGCTGGTTATTGGTAATGCATTGCGCGACAATCTGGCTGAAGTTATATTCTACAAAAATGGGTTGAACGAAGCTCAAAAAGTAATTGTGCAGAATTACCTCGCAGCCAAATATGGTGTTGCACTTACAGCATCACAAATCTACACGCATGAAGTGTATACGAACGATGTAGTTGGTGTGGGTAAAAAAATGTACAATGACTTAGCAGAAAGTCATTTGGCTTCATCAGGCGGAGCGCTGCAACTTGAAGCTGCAGCATCGACTCTCGATGCCGGTGAATTTGTGTTAGCCGGTCATAATGGCGCTGAAAATGCCGAGGATGAAACAGCAAAAACCTGGGCTCGCCGCTGGTACATTCAGAAAAGTGCAGATGCTTCGGTTGACGTAAAACTGGGATTTGATTTTGCTGCAGCCGGATTGGAAGTTCCTGCCACAACCGATGGTTATGCTGTTTGGCATTCAACCGACGGAGAAACATTTACAGCCCTTGCAGCTACCGGAACCATGGAAGAAGATCTTATGGTATTTGACCTGGCCGATGTTGCCGATGGTTTTTATGTGTTGAGTGTGGGTGAAGTAACAGCAAGCCGCTCAATAAATAACATCAGCAACCTCGTGAATCTGTATCCGAACCCAACTACCGGAACAGCTAACCTGGTTATTAACAATGCAGTTGACGGCGAATTCACAATAAATATCCATAACATGACAGGTAGCCTGGTAAGGCAGATTCAATCAGCCAAAGCTGCCGGTCCACATACCGAAATGTTTGATTTATCTCAAATTAAGCCGGGAATTTATATTATCGAAGTTGTTCAGGGAAATAAAAGAGCTCTGAAGCGACTGATTAAGAAGTAAAAGTGAGTTTCATAAGTTTATTAGAATGTGCCGCCGCGATAGCGGCACATTCTTTTTTAAACAGATTTTACAGAAATGAACATTCGAAATCTCTTATTTTCAATGCTCTTTCTGATTGTTTCGGCAATCGGCGTTCAGGCTCAGAAAGATTCATTAATACTGATGGATAATTTTACAACAACCGGGAAATTTACCGACCTCACAAAAAAACTGATATGGAGTGATTCCGGAGATACCACTTCCGGGTTTATACTTAAGCAGACCGAAGATTCACAAGGCATGGTTCAAAACTGTCTGTCGCTTACAGAGGAAGCAATCGAAAAAACAGGATACAACCATGGCACCATAAAAGCAAGCCAGGCAATCGATTATGTTATCCCGGAAAAATTGGATCGATTGAATTCAACCTATAAAATTGAATTTGACGCACTTTGGGAAGAATTAAACAACAATGGCTGGGGTGAAAGCGGAAGAATAGTAGTAACACTTCTGCACGATTACCCGGATGAAATTCCCTTCGATGCTATTTATAATTTAGAAGAAGAGGCACCCTTCGGCCGACCGGCGTATAATTTACGTATAAGAAATCACAACAAAACCGGCGACTACTATTCCGGCGCTTTTATGCTGTACGGAGGAGGTCACGACATAAATGGAGAGGTAGAAATATACAACAACGAATACTGGTTGCCCGGTTTTTCGAGTGAAGCAGGAGGAACCACACCCGGCTTGTCTGAGCCCTACCCGTTAAGCCCAACCATGAAAAATGAAAACTTTGTCACTGTAGGTTATCCAAATTGGAAACATTACACCTGGCTGATTAAACCCGAAAGACTTGAATTTTATGTCAGGGAATCTTATCAGGATGAATCAGAAAATGAACTGGTTTTCTTAATGCAGATTCCAAAGTCAACAAAATCAGAAAACAAAATAATAGAAGAAATTAATGCTGCCCATCAATCTACCATAAATGACTTACCAGTGCTTTACAACTGGTTCCGGTGGATTGAAGCCATCCGTATATATTTCAGAGGAGCAGAACAAGCCCATCTGGCAAATTTTAAATTGTCAAAAGTTTTGGATACTCCTTTGGCCTTTAACAAAAAGGAACACCAAAGTGCACAACCACTTGTTTACCCCAACCCCTGCGTTTCATCATTCATAATAGAAAATAAAAGCGCCAGGAAAATGAGTTTTGCGCTTTACAATTCAAACGGAACGATGATGAAAAACGGAATTATTTCTGATGGTTTGACCATCAGAAATGTAAACGTGGAAAGCTTATCAGAAGGCTTATACATCTTAAAAACAAGCAACCATAAACAAACCAATATCCAAAAAATAATCATCAATAAATAAAAATCACAATGAGTAGAAAACTGATTCAGGCCGGGCTGTGTTTGTTGTTCCTTTTTGCAGGAATCAACACGCTTTGGGCACAAACGAGGAGAGTAACCGGAATGGTTACAGAAAGCAATGGTGAGCCAATTCCCGGAGTTACAGTTCTGGTTAAAGGAACTCAAATCGGGACGGTTACCAATGTGGAAGGAAATTATACAATTAGTGTTCCTCAGGAAAATAATATACTCGTTTTTAGCTTTGTTGGAATGAAAACTGAGGAGCGGGAAATTGGCAACCAAACCGAGATAAATGTGGAGATGCAAACCCAGACGGTCGATCTCGACGAACTGGTAGTGGTAGCCTACGGAACCCAAAAGAAACGGGATATTATAGGTTCTGTATCTTCTGTGAAAAGCGATGAGTTATCGCGTATTCCAACAGCTACATTCGACCAGGCGTTACAGGGAATGGCAACCGGTGTGCAGGTGAGCAGCAGCAGTGGGGTGCCAGGTGCTCCGGTATCGATAAAAATCAGGGGATTAAGTTCCATATCTTCCGGCACCGATCCGCTGTGGATTATCGACGGTATGCCTGTTTACTCGGGTGGCGGACTGGAAAGAACACAGGGATCGACCGGGCAATCTCCCATGTCGATGATCAATCCCAACGATATCGAATCGATTGAAGTATTGAAAGATGCTGCGGCAACTGCCATTTACGGCTCAAGAGCCTCAAATGGTGTTATTCTTATTACTACCAAACAAGGTACAAAAGGAAAGGGATCAACTACTGTAGATTATAAATTTGGCATGGCCGACCTCGTACGAAAAGCCGACGATATTGGCTTTACGAATACACAGGAATGGTTTGATCTGGTCGAAACAGCACGCAGAAATTCCAATGGCGGCGAAGAAAATCCGTTTCGACCGAACGATATTCTGGCATTTTTTCCGGAACCACGAATGGAACTTAATCGGCAGGAAGCGCTGGCAGTGAATACCAATTGGTTTGACGAGATTTTGCAAATCGGTAATTTTCACGAAGTAAATTTATCGAGCACACGCGGTTTTGAAAAAGGATCGTTTTATGTTTCCACCAATTACCGGAAAGACATCAGCGTACTTAAGAGTAACGAATTTGAACGATTTTCGGGAAGGGTGAATATCGATTTCTCGCCTGTAAATAATTTCAATGTAACATCGAGAATCAGTTTTGCCTACACCAACAACGACCGCGTAAAAACAGCCGTTGGCGGAGCGGTAGGTCAAAGCGGAGGCGGTACCCAGGGAGGTTTTGGCAGGGCCAACCGGCAGGCGCTCCCCTGGTTCCCTATTTACGATAACAGTTACAGCCATGGTTACTGGAATCCGAAATCGGGAAACAACCTTGTTGCGGGCATCGATAAGGATTTAACCATCGACCAGGTAAAAAATTACCGTTCAATAGGTGGTTTGTTTTTTGAATATCAATTGCTTTTTATTAAAGGATTATCCTTAAAATCGGATGTAACCTACGATTTTATTCAAAATAATTCTGTATTCTGGATAACTGAAACATTGCGTGAAGATGGTTCTTACGCATCGGAACAGGCGGTAACTCGCCTGAGTTACAATTATAACTTGTATGCCAATTTCACCCGGCAAATAAACGAGAACCATTTTATTACCGCTGTGGCCGGAACAGAAGCCCAGCGCACAAGCGCCTACACACGCAGAATGGAAGGCCAAAGCCTGAAAGGAACTTACAAGCAAATTGGTTCACCCGACGAAATGCTCAGTATGTATGGCGGGCTGGGAGGAGAAAAATACCTGAAAGCCTACTTCGGAAGGGCAGATTATAAATTTAAAGATCGTTACCTGGCAGGCGGTAGTTTCCGGCGCGACGGAATTTCAAATTTTGAGCCTGAGTACCGCTGGGGAACCTTCGCATCATTGTCGGCAGGGTGGATAATTACCGAGGAAAGTTTCCTGAAAAGCCTGGAATTCATGAATTTCATGAAAATACGCGGGAGTTTTGGGCAAACAGGTAACCAGAATATTCCTTCAAACAAAACAGTTACCACTTACCGAGTCAGCCCGAATATAAGGTACGGAACTCAGGATTTGATAAGCGCTGGCACGCAGGTAACAAATATTGGTGTTCCATCACTTACATGGGAAACAACCAATAGTTTCGATTTCGGATTTGATTACGGATTTTACAACAATCGTATTTCAGGTTCACTCGCCTATTACTATCAAAATGTAACTGATATGTTGCTGGCATCCAATCTGCCCCCTTCAGCCGGAGTTGCAGGAGGACAAATCTGGAGCAATATTGGTGACATGAATAATTATGGTTTTGAAGTGAGTATAAAAGCAGTAATTTTCGATAGCAAAAACTTTAACTGGACCAGCAATTTTAACCTGACCACAAACGAAAACGAAGTAGTTAGCCTTACACCGGAACTTGATGTTTCGGGTAAAGGTATAGGAGGAACAACCCGCGCGAAGAAAGGCGAAAGTTTATGGACATTTTTCATGCCCGAATATGCAGGTGTTGATCCGGAACGCGGTGTCAACCTTATTTATGAAATTGATGTAGACCATTACAATGCCACTGGTGAAACCATCAAAACCGGCCGGCTTATTCCTGCAACAAATAACAATCTGGCAAATCATCGTGTGCTAATGAAAGGAAAAACGAGCCTCCCCAATTATTACGGTGGATTCAGCAACCTGTTTAAAATTGGCCAGTTCGATCTAAATCTTATGTTCTCATTTTCAGGAGGCAACTATTTCTACGATTATGAAGAACAGCGAACTACCGACGTGCAATACGGACAGGTGGTTTTGCGCAGCGACTTGATTGGAAACACATGGACACCGGAAAATACCGATGCGGAATACCCGGAATTGCGCTGGCAGGGAAGCTACCCGTGGGACTGGGACCCGGAAAAAGCAACCGACGATCCGCGTGCTCCCGACGGAAAAGGCGACTGGGTGGAAAGACCCGGAAACTACAAAAACGAACAGCACAATTTTTCGAAATACCTGTATAAAGGCGACTACGTTCGTTTGAAGAACTTGCAAATCGGATACAATGTTCCCGATAATCTTATACAAAAAGCAAAACTTCAAAGCTTGCGGGTATTTGTTTCAGGAACCAATTTATGGACCTGGACGCCTGAGTATGAAGGCTGGGATCCGGAAACACAGGGAGTGAATCTGCCGCCGCTGAGATATATAACTTTTGGTGCAACTGTTAATTTTTAAAGCTCTGGAATTATGAAAAAAATACTTAAAGTTTCAAAATATTGGGCAGTTGTATTGATGGCGCTGCTATGCAATTCATGCGAAAATGACGAATTCTTCGAATTGACAAATCCACCCGAATTTCCCTGGCTGAATATAGACCAGCTCGAAATGGCGGCAGTTACACCTTATCACCTTACATTTGGTTCAGATTGGGGCAGTTTCTGGCAAAACTATAATTTGGTTTCCGATTGTATGTCGGAGTACATTTACCTGTTGCCCAATACATCGGCAGATATTCCATATTCTGAAATGTATTACCGCACAACCAATGTGCGAACCGGTAAAACAAACGGCATTTTTAACGATGTTTACCAAACCATTGGTTCATGCAACGCAGCCCTGGATTTTTACGAGGCGAATGAAAACCAGCCTTTTGCAAATCCTACAGAAATAGATCAAGCCAATCTCGACAGAATCAGAGGTGAATTGCATTTCATGAAAGCTTTTGCCTATTTTACTGCAGTTAAAATTTTTGCCCCCTCTCCTGCCTCACCCGAATTTGAATCCCTGGAAGTTTTACCACTGCGACAGGAATTTCCTAAAGACATTGAACAAGCCAATAGTGCAGAATTCGGAACGGCAAGCCAGATTTACAATATGGTTTTAAACGACCTGAAAAGTGCAAAAGAATTATTGCCGGAGCAATTTATCGACGGCATCCATCATCCTTCTTATCAATATGGAAGAGCCAATAAACTGGCCGCTTCCTTTTTACTGATGCGGGTTTATTTTCAGCTTGGTGAGTATCAGCTTGCACTCAACGAAGCCAATTATGTAATCAACAGTGGTTACTATTCACTCGACCAGGATCCGATTGAAGCCTTTAATCACAGCGATCCGCAAAAAGGAAACGAGGTAATTTGGTATGCGCTCTACTACGATGACATAAAAAATTCGATAGCCAAGGTATTCACCAGTATGAACAAAACGCATTACACGGCAATAAACGGAGGCCGTGGCGACAACTGGAGCCGTTGTCCGTGGAACCAGTTCAACCTGAGCCATTCGGCAGCACAGTACATTGGCTGGATGGATGAAAACCTGGAAGAAACAGACGAAGCTTTAAAGGATAAAAGATACGTTCAGCTTTACTACCGCCTGGAAGGAAATAACGGCGATTTGCAGGCAGACCCAACTGTTTTTGAAACACAATACGCCCACATAACAGATCCTTATATCTGGGGCGACAAGTATTTCAGGGGCGTAGATGGTCGTTATACAAATGTGCCGGTAATGCGACTGGCAGAGGCCTATTTAACACGCAGCATTTTGCGATTGAAACTGGGCGATTCCAACGGTGCGCTGGCTGATTTAAATATTGTACGTGCGCGTGCCGGACTCGATCCACTCTCTGAAGTCACTGAGGAGCTGATCGATAAAGAACGTTTAAAAGAACTTGCCTTTGAAGGAGACCATCTCTCTTACAGTCAGGCGCTTGAAGCACCGATCGGACCGGGAGACCGTGAAGATGTCAGTACAATTACATCACCCTATGAGGGATTATACTGGAAAATCCCACAACTGGAATTAGATATGCAAAACGAAAACGCAGAATAACGTATAAATTGAAAAAAATGAAACGATTCAAAATCATATTCAGCATAATAGCCGCACTCATCTTTATTACGGGGTGCACTGAAGAGGAGGAGGCCATTCCGAATGTAAAACTCACACTCGAAACAAATAATCCTTCGTCATACGGAGCCAGTGATGGTTCGGTAGATTTATCGATTACCGGATTGGAAGATACTCCTTTTGAAATTTTCTGGAGTAACGGCGCAACCGACCAAGATATTTCCGGGTTAAAGGCAGGTACCTATTCAGTTAAAGTAATTTACCTCGATAAAGCCGTTGCCAACAAAACTGCAGTTTTAACCGAACCTGAGCCAGAACCGCTGGCACTTGATTTCAGTGTTACACCGCCATCAAAATGGGGATATTCCAATGCTTCCATCGAACTTAATGTTTCAAACGGCGTGGAGCCCTACTCTTTTGAATGGAATACAGGTAGTACCAGCCAAAACCTGGAAAACATAAAAGCAGGTGTTTATTCAGTGGTGGTATCTGATTCCAATCCACACAAACCGGTGGTGACCGAAGGTACAGTTGTTATAGAGCAACCTGAATTTGTATGCGAAAGAGACAGCCTGGTGGATGTGGACGGATTTAGATATCCAACTGTAAAACTTGGCAATCAGTGCTGGACCACAGTAAATTTGAAAACCGAACACAAACCTGGATGGAATCCTGATGATCCTGCCCTGGATGAAAGTGAATACTTAATTGACGGTCGGTTCTGCGATGCACTGAACTGCAATAACGATATGGGCGCTCATTACACCTGGAATGCTGCTATGAACGGAGAAACATCCGGCGGCATGGTTCAGGGAATTGCGCCCCAAGGATGGCACATTCCAAGCCGTGAAGAGTGGAAAGAATTAAATGACTGGCTGAAAATTGACGGAAACGGTGGAGATGGAACCAATGTCCCGAACAAAATTCGCGGTGAAAACAGTCCTTCAGGTTTTAATGCGCTTTATGCCGGAAACTGGGGCTACGGTGTTTTCACCGGCGAACTGGCTGCATTCTGGACATCCACCGAATTCCTCGATGCGGAAGGCAAATCAACCGGTGAAGCTTATTACAGACTGATAAATCAGTTCCCTCTTATGGGCGAAGGGCACGACGTCAAAGAAAAAGGATTGAGCGTTCGCCTGCTTTTAAACGAATGACCAACTTAATAACCACAGGGCTTTTACCGCTGCTTTAAAAGTGAGCATAAAAGCCCTTTTTACTGACGATTCTATGAATTTAACGATAAAATCGTATTTCTCATTCTTATTCATTTTCTTTCTGTTTTACTCATTCCAAACCTATTCCCAAAAGAATCAGGTAAAACCAAAAGTTTGGATGACATACTATAAAGGAAGGAATCTCGATAAGGACTTTCAGGATATGAAAGCACATGGAGTTGATGCGGTGGAGGTAGGTATTTGGGGAATTGAAGGTACCTCGCGTGCAAAACGTGTACTTGAAGCAGCCCGAAAAAACGACCTGAAACTTATTATCGGAATTCCGGAAGTGGCCGAACAAGCATTTAATTTTGAAGATGAACCGGAACGTGCAGTAATGATGGGAGGCGCTTATCAGGGAAAAGCCATCGATCGCTTCCGATTTCCGTTTACTCCTGAAAAACATTCAATTACCATTGAATCGCCGGTTTACGACAGCACAAATTGTTACGGCAATATTGGCCGCTATTTCATGGGACTGACTCCTTTGCGCGCTGAAGTGGTGGTAAAAAAGGCCAATTTCGACGGCAACCAACACTTGAAAATTGTAGATGCCAAAATTTCCCCGCAAAAAGAGCATTTCTGGAATATGGAATTTGATTTAACCGGAGTTGAAGGAGATTTGGAAAATGTTGTGCTGGCAGTGTACTGGATTTCAGAAGGAACGCGCGATTACTGGATTTTCGGAGATGCAGTTTCCATGTATTCGGAAGGATTCAGAAAACAGTTGAAAAAGGAAATTGGAAAAGTAACCGATGCCTGGAAAGCAGCAAATAACGGCGAATTTCCACCTGAAATTATAGCTGTGCGTTATGGCGACGAATGTTTTCACATCAGCGGACACATGAATTCCGATGCCTGCTCCTACCCCATGTGGGATTTTTCGGAAAGTGCCATCCATCATTTTCAAAACACATCTGATTTTGAATATCCGCGTGGTGTTGGATGGACCGATATGTTCGGACATGAAGCCTATGCCCAATGGATGTTTAATTTTCATGAAGTGGCATCACAATCGGTAAGAATTGTAAAAAAAACATTGAAAGAAAAGGGAATACCAAACTTGCCTGTTTTCAGAAATACCACCCGCATGAATGTTTTTGATGTGATGAATGACTGGGACGGCTCGGGTCAGGAATTACTGGCAAAAGAGCTGGATATCATTCACTTTGACCCTTACCCGGTGAATGATAAAGGTTATGATGAAACCATTATTCCGGTGGACATGAGTTATGCCGAAGGACTCGCACGTCGTTTAAACAAACCGGTAATTCCATGGATGCAGGCACATGTTTACGGTCATTTGCAACATCCTGCACCTGAGCATATTTCTAAAATGATTCAGCAACAAAAACAATTTGGTGCCGATGGAATAATGTGGCTCGGATATGGTTATCAAAATTCAGGAAATACTTTTCCCTTAAACAATCCAGAATCATGGAAACAGGCAAAAAAAGAACACGACGCATTCAAAAAAGGTATCGTTTCTGAAAATCAGGCTGAATTTGCAGTTGTACGCCCCTACACTGTTCGCAGCATCAGGGGTAAAAACCTGAATTCAGCAGATGAATTTCTCACCGGTTACCTGGTTGAAAAAGCGCTGTTCGATTTTGAAATGCACTACGATGTTTTTGAACCGTTTGACTGCTCTGAACTAAATCAGAAAGCGTTTGACAACTATTCATTCATCCTTGCTGAAGCTGGTATCCTGAATAGCGAATCACTTCAGCCATTACTTAAACATGCCATACCAGTTATTCTGCTGATTGAAAATGCAGAATTAAACTCCGGAGTAAATAATTTGCTTGGAATAGAAAATTCACCTTCAAAAAATAAAATTCAACCAGTGAATGAAACCTCACAGTTTAAACTGAAGCCCGGAACTAAATTAATCCATCAGATTAATAACCAACCATCTGCCTGGCAAAAAGAAAACCTGATTGTGGTGGCAAAAATTCCAGAATCAGACAAACAGGAATTCGCCACCCAATTGCTGAATCTTGTAACGAATTCTAATAAGTAAAACTCACAAACGCTACCTTTTTTGAGTCGGGACTCCAGGATGGAACATTTATGGTTCCCTGGCCGCCGTAAAGAAATGCGACGGTTTTAACGTCACCACCATCAGTCGGCATCATCCGAAGCATCACTCGTTTGTTATGCGGATGTGAGCTAGCCGGCACTTCCGGCAAATAAGAAATCATGATCAGCCACTTTCCATCGGGTGATGGATGCGCAAACCAGTTCTGAAATTTATCGTCGGTTACCTGCTCCTGCTCCGTTCCGTCAGGCTTCATACGCCAGATTTCCATGCTGCCGCTGCGCACCG
>DATFJO010000148.1:0-3111 GCA_035269145.1 Tangfeifania sp.
AAATTTGCCAGTGCAATTATCTCTCCCAATTTTCCGTTGCTGCACGACTGGTGTGCCGAGCATAAAATTCATTATCAAAACAATAATGAACTGATTAAAATTCCGGAAGTAACTGATAAAATCCGAAAAGAAGTAAATGCCATTAATAAATTATTGGGCAGCCACGAACAAATTAGCCGAATCAGGCTGGTTTGCGAAGAGTGGACCCCGGCAAGCGGTGAGTTGTCGCCAACACTGAAACTCAGGCGTAATGCCGTGGCAGTAAAATATCAGCATCTTATAAGCGAAATCTATCAAAACGGGAGCAGATAATCAATAAAATCTTTTATCCTTCGGTAAGAGGGTGCTGAATTTTAGAACCACGGCCGGTTCCAGGGAATTCCCGCTAAAATAATTATCAGTCCGATTGTATAAAAAATAGCTGCTGCTTTGTGTTTTTGGACTGTATCACTGGCTTTTTTCGATTTGTAGCGCCCGATATGAATCACTACCAACGCAATAATCATAAGCAGAATATGTTCTACTGCATAAAAGCGTAAATCGGCATTTTCCATGGCTGCTCCAAAATTTGCAAATGCTGCTTTTGTCAGCGGACTGACAAATAAATACAAAACCATGCCGACAACCAGTTGGATGTCAACAAAAATTGTTAAAAGCATACCTAATACATTGTCAGATTTTCTCCAACCTCTTTTTTTTAACCATCCTGCAAATGCAAATTCTATAGCTATAACTGCGACAATCAAAACCAACCAGCGAAATAAATTGTGGGTGTGTAATAATCCTGTATACATGTTCATGATTTTTTTAGATTAAAACAGGAAAGGTACTCCTTGGTTCACTGTTTTTGTTTATTTATGTTCAGTTTTTATTGAAGGGCAGCCAGCTTAAATACTTCGTCCGCTTCCCAAATTGTTTTATCGTAATCGGGCTTTAAAACTGCATTTATCATAGCTTCTGCCACGGTTTTTCCATGAATGGGGCGGTATTTTTTGAAAATGAATTTTGTAACAAACCGGACTACCGGAATCGATAATTTTTCCATCGTCCGATCATCCTCCCTGTCGCCGGTTAATGATGCAGGGCGCAGGATTGCGAGGTTTTTGAACCCGATTTTCGAAACCGCTTCATCCAATTCACCTTTCATGCGCGAATAAAAAATCCACGATTTTGAATTGGCTCCAACCGACGAAACCAGCACGTAGTTTTCGATGCCGTTTTCTTTTGCTTTTTCTGCAAAATTCAGGTTGAAGGTAAAATCCACTTCGTATTCCTTTTCTTTACTGCCGGCTTGTTTTAGCGTGGTTCCCAGCGCCGAAAACAGTACATCGCCTTTCAGCAGATTTCCCCATGTTTTTTCATCTTTAAAATCGATGATTTGCTCTTCGAGTTTTGGATGAGACAACCCGGAATTACGACGGACAAAAATCCGTACTTTTTTAAATTCATCGCTACCGAGGAGCTTTTTTACCAGGTGTTTGCCCACAAGCCCGGTTGCTCCAATTACATTCGCTTCCATTTAAGTGCTTTTTTTAATAAACATGAAAACTATAACAGTGTTTATCAGAAATTGCTTATTATCATTATCTGATTTTGCTGATATGTACAATATACTCAAATTTTAACGTCAGCTTATTAACTGATAATTAGAAAACGATTATTTTTGTTTTTAAGGTTGGTGCATTTAATGCTGCTATTTACTAACAAGTCAATCAGATATTGCATTAAGAAAAACAAATCAATAAACCTGATACTATGAAAAGAACGCTTGCTTTTACGGTCATTTTTCTCACTTTGTTTGGCTTACAGGCACAAACACCTGTTTGGACAAAACATGAAATCAGTTTTGAGTCTTCCAAAACCTATGACAACCCGGTTTACGATGTAAATGATTTTACAATTATTTTTACAGCGCCATCAGGAAGAGAAAAAGTCGTTCGCGGTTTCTGGGATGGAGGCACTGGCTGGAAGGTGCGTTTCCTCCCCGATGAAACCGGAACCTGGAAATGGAAATCGGAGTGTTCTGATAAAGAGAACACGGGGCTTCACAATCAGAGCGGCACGTTTGAATGTGTTCCAAACAATTCGGAAGAAAAATTATTTCAGAAAGGCGCCATTCAGCACGAACCGGGTAAATATTACCTCTCGTACAACGATGGCACGCCGTTTTTCTGGCTGGCATGCACTGCCTGGAACGGTGCATTGAAATCGACCAATGAGGAATGGGAACATTACCTGAATCAGCGAAAAGAGAATAATTACAACACCATTCAGTTTGTAACTACTGAATGGCGTGGCGCCGATAAAAATGAGGAAGGCCTTACTGCCATCGACGGAACCGGCTACATCCGAATCAATCCCGAATTTTTTAAACGCATCGATAAAAAAATAGATGAAATAAACGAAAAAGGATTGCTGGCATCTCCGGTTGTTTTGTGGGCGCTGCCATTCGGAGACGGACGGCATTTAAGTCCCGGCTACTCGTTGCCACTTGATGAAGCCGCGCTGCTGGCAAAATACATTGTTGCCCGCTACCAGGGAAATCATGTGGTGTGGACACTCGGCGGCGACGGAAAATATTACGACGACCTTGAGTTGAAGTGGAAAGAGATAGGCCGGCGTGTTTTTAACGGTATCGACCATGCTCCGGTTACGTTGCATCCGCACGGTACTTCGTGGATTGGTGATATTTACGACCGCGAAGAGTGGTACAATTTAATGGGGTACCAGTCGTCGCATTCAAAAGGCGAAAGAACTGTGAACTGGATTAACAAAGGGCCGATGGCTGAAATGTGGGCGAAACTTAAACCAATGCCTTACATAAATATGGAACCCAACTACGAGGAAATAGGGTTTAGGATTTTTGCAAAAGACGTGCGCAACGCAAGCTACTGGAGCATTTTTGCAACTCCACTTGCTGGCGTAACTTATGGTGCCAACGGAATCTGGCCCTGGATTCGGCCCGGTGAAAAAATATTAAATCATAACGACCCGGGCGGAGTTACCGGCTGGCGAAAAAGCATCGAATTTCCCGGAAGTATTCAAATGGGATACCTGGCCGAATTTGTACAACAATTTGAATGGTGGAACCTTTATCCGGCCAACGAAATG
>DATFJO010000149.1:0-3047 GCA_035269145.1 Tangfeifania sp.
CAAAATCACACTGGAAATACTTGTGGACCGTGCATCGGTTGAAGTTTTTGCCAATGGTGGGCAAGTAGCCATTTCAAACTGTTTTACTCCACAGGAAAAAGCCGATGACCTCGTTTTATTCAACAGCGGCGGAGAGCTCGGTGTGGATAATCTTGTAGTTTATGAATTGGAATCTGCCTGGCAACGCGATTAAATGTTCTAAAAAATTACAGTAATCAACTGCACAACAATTATCAGTAAAACCATTGCCACCGGGTAAACGGTAGCATAGGCTACAGAATGGGCATTGGTTTCGGTCATCGAATCGGCTGCTGCCAGCCCCGGTGTGCTGGTCATGCTTCCGCTGATGGCACCCAGCAGGCTAAGAAGGTTCATTTTGAAAAAATATTTGGCTGCAATTGCCGAAACAGCCATTGGAATTAAAGTAATTAAACCGCCAAACAAAAACAGGCGGGCACCATATTTTTCGAAAATACTAACAATTTCTGCACCTGCATCGGTGCCCACTGCTGCCAGAAAAAAAATCAACCCCAGTTGCCGCAGCAACTGGTTGGCAGCGCCGCTCATGGTCCAGATTACCGGTCCGGTTTTTCCAATACGGCTTAACACGAGGGCGACAATTAAAACTCCGCCGGTGAGGCCCGGGCTAAAAGCAAATGAACCCAGTGCAATGTTTATTTTCCCCACAAGTACCCCAAGAATAATACCGAGCGCTACCGGAAGAATATCAGTATCGGAAAGTCTTTTTTGGTCGTTGCCGAAAATGTTTGCTACCATTTCCATGTTTGTTTTGCTGCAGGCAATTATCAGTTTATCACCAAACTGTAGCTTAAAACCCGGCGTGGGGGAGATGTTAATCCCCGATCTGCGGATGCGTGTTATGGTAGCATTGTAGGTATGCAAAAGATTAATCTGCCCAATGGTTTTATTTACCACTTCCTTGTTGGTTACCAAAACAGAACGCACATCGTAATTTGGGTCCAGCGGAATTTCTTCGTCGGTTGGTTCTCCTATCAGCAGTTGCACTCTTTTCAGGGCATCTTCTGTTCCCACCGCTTTTATCAGGTCGCCTTTGCGGAGTATTGTTTCCGGAGTGGGTGTAACAGCAATACCTTCGTGCACCACCCGCGAAACCACAGCTTTGGTCATATACCTGATTTTCAGCTCCCCGATTGTTTTGCCCACTACATTTTCATTTTCAACTACAAAATTTCTGCGGATAATTTCCGGGAACTCTTCTTTCAGTTTTGAGTGGTAATCTTCTTCTGAATTTTTCAGGGAGATACCCAGGATTTTTGGAAGAAAACGGATGAAAAGAATTACTCCGATAACGCCAAACGGATACCCCACACCATAACCAATGGAGGCCAGCGGCGAACTGGTGTAGTCGATGGCGGCAGCAAGTCCGGGAGTACTTGTCAGTGCTCCGGTAAACAGGCCAATGGCAATGTTTTTATCGATATCGAAAATGAAAACCACGCCAATGGTAATGAGTCCGGCAATCAGTATGAGCATTGTGGCAAATGAAGCCAGTTGCCTTCCTTCTTTTTTAAATGATTCAAAAAATCCCGGGCCGGCCTGTATCCCGATTGTGAAAATAAAAAGTACCAAACCCAGGTATTGAAAATCTTTGGGAATAATCACACCGTAGTGCCCAAACACAAGCGCTACAAAAATTACGGCTGATACATCGAGCGAAAGCCCTGCAATTTTAATTCTGCCCAGCATAAAACCGAGTGCCACTATTAGAAAAAGGGCAAAATAACTGTTTGAAAGAAGTTCCATTTTCCGTTTCTGTTTACTAACAGAACAAAGGTAGTGAATTGTTAACTACCTATGGGAAAGTTAGGAAAAGAGAACCAAATTCAGCAAAAAATTAATAAACGATTATCAATTTTGATTTTTGCAGAAGTTATTCCGGTTTATGCGTTAAGCCAGGAAACCGGATTCCATCAGGAAATTAAAATCATCTGAAGAAGAAAGTTCAACCGGTTCTTTCCCTTTTTTGAAAATCCGGCAGGTACGGTCGCCAATCAATTGCAGTTTCCCGTCTTCGAGCTTCAGCATAGTTCCTTCCCTCAATCCGGCCACATATACATCAGGATTTATTTCAGTAAATTCGCTGATGCGCTGTTCCCGTGTTTCGCCGGCATGTCCCTGTGCATTGGCATCTAAGTAATGCGGGTTGATTTGAAAGGGAATCAGCCCGGTGCAGTCGAACCCACGCGGATCGATTATGGGCATGTCATTGGTGGTGCGCAGCGTTGGGCAAGCCACATTTGAACCGGCGCTCCACCCGATGTACGGTGTTCCTTCAAAAGCTTTTTCACGCAATGGGTTCATAAGTTTTTTCGTGTGGAGCATCCGCACCAGGTGCCAGGTATTTCCGCCGCCAACTACTATGGCATCGGCTTCTTCAATTGCCCGAATGGGATCTGAAAAAGTATGAATGCCCGTGATGTGGTGACCTACTTCAGCAAAACGTTCTTCCACTTTGTCGCAATATTCATCGTATGAAAAGGTGACTGCGGCATAAGGAATAAAGAGTGCTGTTACCGGCTTTTCGCCCAAAAATTTCTGAATCTCGTATTTTGGATAATCGAGGTAAGGTTCCCCCGCCATTGTTGAGTTGCTAATCAATAGTAGTTTCATGTTTTTACATGTTTAATACTGCAAAAAAACAGTTTATTTCCCTAACACAAAATGATATTCGGCAGAAATTAATTTCTTCCGGTAGTTTAGATTATGTAACTTTCGAAGTCTTGAGTAAATCAAAAACTCTTCAATGCGATTTTTTATATTAATAGTTATTGGTTTAACTTTTTTATTTTTTGCTTCTTCTGCAAAAAATGATGACTCGGGCGAAGTTAGCATTGAGTATCCTTTTAAACATTATACAGTAAACGATGGGTTGGTGCAAATGCAGGTGCAAACTTTGTTTCAAAGCAGCAAAGGTTATTTATGGTGTGGTACAAAAACCGGGGTAAGCAGATTCGATGGCAGTCAGTTTAAAAACTTTAACAGTTTTGAGTTAAAGCATAACAGTC
>DATFJO010000150.1:0-7239 GCA_035269145.1 Tangfeifania sp.
AAATATTAAATATCTTTGATTGAAATATTAAAACAATAACTATGCAACTGAACTTAATCCGGCTGATAATTTGTTTTCAGTTTGTGCCATTGTTTCCGGGATGCAACCACCCCGAACCTTCACAAAAAACAAAACCGAATATCATTCTTATTCTTTCAGATGATCAGGGCTGGGGAGATTTGAGTTACCACGGAAATCGAAATATCGCCACTCCGAATATAGACAACCTGGCAGAACGGGGAATCGCATTCGAAAACTTCTATGTAAGCCCGGTCTGCTCCCCTACCCGTGCCGAATTGCTGACCGGAAGGTATCATCCGCGCGGGGGCGTTTATTCCACGTCGGCTGGTGGCGAGCGGCTCGATTTGGACGAAACCACCATTGCTGAAATCTTTAAAAATGCCGGTTATGCCACCGCGGCTTATGGCAAATGGCACAACGGAATGCAGCCGCCTTATCATCCGAATGCACGAGGATTCAACGATTATTACGGATTCTGCTCAGGGCACTGGGGAAACTATTTCAGCCCGATGCTCGAACACAACGGACAAATTGTACGGGGTGAAGGTTTTATTATCGACGACTTTACCAATCGCGGGCTGGAGTTTATTGAAGAAAACCGGAACCAGCCTTTTTTCCTGTACCTGCCTTTCAATACGCCTCACAGCCCCATGCAGGTACCTGATAAATGGTGGAATGAATTTGAAAATAAGGAACTGGAAATGCGCCACCGCGATCCCGGAAAAGAAAATGTTGATTTTACCCGTGCTGCGCTGGCAATGTGCGAAAACATCGACTGGAATGTTGGAAGAATTGCAGATAAAGTGAATGAACTCAATCTAACAAACAATACCATTATTATATACATGTCGGATAACGGACCCAACAGTTGGCGCTGGAACGGAGGTATGAAAGGCCGGAAAGGCTCGACTGACGAAGGCGGTGTGCGCTCGCCGTTTTTTATGAAATGGACAGGAACTATTGAACCCGGCAAAAGCGTGGAAGAAATAACGGCTGCCATCGATTTGCTTCCAACCCTGAGTGAAATGGCCGGAATTGAAATTACTTCAGAAAAACCACTCGACGGCGTTAGTCTGAAATCACTGATTCTTGAAAATAACCCGGTATGGAAAGAACGACTGATTTTCAGCCACTGGAACAACAGAATTAGTGTAAGAAATCAAAAATTTCGGCTGGATAACGACAACCGGCTTTTCGATATAGAAAATGACCGTGGCCAGAAAACAGATATTTCTGCTGAATACCCTGAAATGACTGCAAAACTTGTCAGCGCAAAAAACAACTGGCAAAATGAAGTACTGGCCAAACTGGATCGGAATCAGGAACGGCCTTTTACCATTGGTCATCCCGATTATATATATAACCAGCTTCCGGCACGCGACGGTGTTCCCCACGGAAATATTGAACGCTCGAACCGTTACCCGAATTGCACTTTTTTCACCAACTGGATCAGTAAAACCGACAGCATTACCTGGGATGTGGATGTATTGGAAGATGGGAATTTCGAAGTCGATATATATTATACCTGTCAGGAAGAAGATACAGGCTCGGTTTTTGAATTGAGTTGCGGCAATAACAAACTCACCGGCAAAATTACAGAAGCTCATGATCCGCCATTGAACGGGATGGAGAATGACCGGACAGAACGAATGGAGTCGTATGTAAAGGATTTCAAACCACTTAAAGCCGGCACCATTCAACTGCAAAAAGGCAAAAGAAAACTCATATTAAAAGCAACCGATATTCCGGGAAAACAAGTGATGGACGTGCGGCTTTTAATGTTAAAGAAAATTTAAACTGAACCAATCATCAATTATTCGCGTTAACTATCAGAATCATTTACCAGTTTGAAGTTTGTTAATATTAAATGTAGATCAACTAACCGGCTGTTTTAAGTCAGTCCTCATTTTGATTGTTATTTTTACGGTTCTCCTAAAATAATTTAATTTTTTAAGAAGAAATGCATACAACGCACCCTACTTTAATTTCAGAGTATATTACCAAAAGCAGAATAAAAAGAAAAGTCTATACTGCCATTTTACTTTATTGTCTTTTAACGTTGATTCCGGGATTGACGAAAACACAGGCACAAAACATTGAAAGAGACACCGTAGTAGTAACTACCCCTGAGAACCTTTCGCGCGCTCCATATATTTACCTCGATTGCCGGCGTTGTGACTTTGATCTCATTCGCACGGAAATGACTTTCGTAAATTATGTAAGAGACCCGGAACTTGCAGATATTCACGTTTTTGTAACCGAAGAAGAAACTGCAGGAGGCGGAACTGAGTTTCAGTTTAGTTTTATCGGCAACAATGTTTTTGGAGGTACCGCCCATACAATGACGCATATCATCGGCAGGAATGCCACAATGGATGAGCGCCGTAATGCACTGAAAGAATATGTAAAAATGGGTATTACATCCTTTATGCTAAAAACACCTCTGGGAACCCGGTTTAATATCGAATATTTAGATGAAGGAGAAGAAAGTTCACCGCAGGAAGTTACAGACCCCTGGAACAACTGGGTTTTTGAAGCTTACATAGGCCGGGTCCGTTTGGAACTGGAATCGAACCAAAGCGAATTAAATTCCAGGTGGGGATTTTTTGCCGACCGTGTTACCGAACAATGGAAACTGCGCATCAGGCCTTACTTTAATTACGGCAGGGTAAAAATTCAGACTTCAGAAAATGACGAACCGGTAATGAGCGAACAGCGCCGTCACGGGCTCGACAGTTATGCCATAAAAAGTTTGAACCAACACTGGTCTGCCGGTCTTTTCGGGACTTATCTAACTTATAACAGCCGTAATATAAAGCATGAAACCAATATCAGCCCCGGAATTGAATACAGCATTTTTCCCTATAAAGAAGCCACACGAAAATCCATTACTTTTTCATACCTGATCGGATACAGTTACCTCGATTATTTTGAAGAAACTATCTACGAGAAAACACAGGAAAACCTTTTCAATCACCAGGTAAAAGCTGTTGTAAACATTCAGCAACCCTGGGGAACTATCGAAACCGGACTGGAAGGCTCTCATTACCTGCACGATTTTGCCCGGCGACGCCTCGAATTCTATGGTCAGACTTCTGTGAGGTTATTCGAGGGATTTTCACTTTCATTTCAAGCCGAGTATGATGTAATTCAAGACCAGTTATCCCTTCCAAAAGGAGAAGCATCACTTGAAGAAGTATTGCTGAAACAACGAGAGCTGGCTACTGACTTTTCATTTTCAAGTTCCATCGCAATTACCTACACCTTTGGTTCTCAATTTGCAAACATTGTAAATACCCGCTTTTAATTTACTCTTAGGAACATTTGTTTTTATGTAAAATCATTTCTATTTTTATTTCCTAAAAAAAGAGAAGTTAATCCATCGTAATAATAACCTATGACGATACGAAACGGACCAAAAATTAAATCCCGGCATATATTGAAATTCTTTCATTTTGAAGGGCTTTTTCAATTATTTGGTTTCGCTTTGCTTTTTAAGCCGATTTACACAACTGAACGAATGAACATACTTAACCAGAATAAAAATGCACCCAAATAAGAATCAATCAAACCATAAACGCAGAAAAGGATATTTTCATTACCAAAAAGAAATTCTGAATACCATTTCGGAGCCTGCGTCATTTATAAACAGGAAATATGCCTATGTATTTGTAAATACTGCATTCAATAAATTTTACAATGTTGAAACCGCTGAAATCATAGGTAAAACAGTTGAAAATTTATGGGGTCAAAAAACCTTTAAAAAGAAAATTCAACCTCCAATGGAGAAATGCCTGAACGGGGAATCCGTTTTTATTCAATATGAAGGTAAAATTCCAAACGGGCCGTTCAAAATTCTGGAATTAAATTTTTACCCTCACCGCAAATCAAATGGCAGAATCGATGGTATCATTGCCACATCAAAAGATATTACTGAGCAAAAACAGGCAGAAAAAGCACTGAAGCAAAGTGAGGCCCGGTTAAAAGAACTGAATACGACCAAAGACAAACTGTTTTCAATCATCGGCCACGATTTGAAAGGACCACTGAATAACATTCTCGGTTTTTCCGAACTCATAGAGGAAGGACATGAAAACTTATCGGGAGAACAAATCCAAAAATACAACCGTCTGATTTACACGCTATCTAAAAATGTATCGGAGCTGCTCGAAAACCTGCTTACGTGGTCGAGGGCTCAAAGGGACAAACTGGTATATTCGCCGCAGAATATTTCACTGCGTTTTATTGTTGAACGCTGTTTTAACCTGCATGAAAATCAGGCTGAACAAAAACAAATAGTACTGGAAAATAATGTGCCTTCGGAAATAGTTATTTATGCCGACGAGGAAATGATTACCACTGTGGTTCGCAATCTTGTTTCGAATGCCATTAAATTCACCAAAAACGGAGGCAGTATTTCAGTATCTGCAAAACAGACTGACGGTTCAGTTGTAACGGAAATAAGCGATACAGGAATCGGGATTCAGAAAGAAAAAATAAAAAACCTGTTCAAACCCGATGTAAACCACTCGAGCATAGGAACCGACGGAGAAAAAGGAACCGGATTGGGATTGATTATCTGCAAAGATTTTGTGGAAAAAAATGAAGGTGAAATATGGGTAGACAGCTCGACTGAAGGTGGAACGTCGTTTTACATAGCTTTGCCGGCTGAAAAAGAAAAAGTTTACACCAATCAGCTATAATTTTAACTAAAATTAAATAATTGCCGGAGCCATAACAAGTTCAAAACTGCCAAATGTGGAAGAATAAATCTTATTTTTTCCTGACAAATGTTTTTCAGCAAAACTTTGCGATTTTGTATCTTCGAAGTTTCCAATAAATTCATTTACGTTTTAAATTGATTTTTATGCAAAGAATAAAAGCTGTTTTTCTGTTCCTGCTTCTGTTTGCAGGGTTCTCACTGAAATCTTTTTCAGCAGACGACTCCAGGCTGCTGCGTTTTCCTGACATCAACGGCGATTTAATCGCGTTTGTTTATGCAGGCGACATCTGGGCAGTGAATGCGGATGGTGGCAATGCCCGTCGGCTCACCTCCGACGAAGGGCTGGAACTGTTCCCGAAAATTTCGCCCGACGGCAAATGGATTGCCTTTTCAGGCCAGTATGCCGGGAACCGCCAGGTTTTTGTGATGCCCTCAAAAGGCGGAGTTCCCAAACAACTAACCTACTACAACTCCGTAGGAATGATGCCGCCACGCGGTGGATTCGATAATGTTGTGCTTGACTGGACACCCGACAGCAAAAACATCCTTTTCCGCTCAAACCGAACCGAGTTTGGCGAACGGAACGGAAAGTATTTTACTGTAAGTATCGAGGGTGGAATGGAAAAGCCGCTTCCTATTGTAAATGGTGGATTTGCCGCCTTTTCGCCCGATGCCACAAAACTCTGTTTCACACCGGTCGACCGCGAGTTCCGCACCTGGAAACGCTACAAAGGCGGCCGTGCCACCGAGCTGTGGATTTATGATCTGGGAAAAAATACTTCGGAACAAATGACCGATTTCGCCGGCTCCGATCAATGGCCGGTATGGGACGGTGAAAACATATTTTTTGCTTCAGACCGCGATCTGAAACTGAATATTTACCGCTACAACACACAAACAGAAGAAACCGAACAAATTACTGATTTCTCCACTTTTGATGTGATGTGGCCATCAGGACAAAACGGCCAACTGGTTTTTGAAAACGGAGGTTACCTCTACAAAACAGACCTGGAAACCGGCGAAACAGAAAAAATTACGGTGAATCTTAATTTCGACAACGAAAACCGTGTTTCTTATTTCAAAAATGTAAAAGACAACATTCACAGTTACGACATCTCCCCTACCGGAAAACGTGCCCTTTTTGATGCACGCGGCGATATTTACTCGGTGCCGGCAGAAAATGGAATAACCGAAAACCTCACAAAATCGCAGGGAGTTCGTGAAATTTACCCGAGCTGGTCACCCAACGGGAAATACATTGCTTATTATTCCGATGCTACGGGAGAATACGAAATTTATCTTCTTGAAAATAAAAAAGGTGCTGAACCGGAAAAAGTTACGTCGGGTTCATCGGCCTGGAAATACGACAATGAGTGGTCGCCCGACAGCAAATACCTGCTCTATTCCGATCGCACGCTTAACCTCAAACTTTTCGATGTGGATGAACGTGATGAAATTATTATTACGGGGGCAGCCGACAGCGAAATCAGGGATTATTCGTTTTCTCCCGATTCAAAATGGGTGATGTACTCCAAAGAATCGGAAAACGGACAATCGTCAGTTTGGGTTTACAACATCGGTTCAAAAGAAAATCATCAGCTCACCGGCGATACGTTTAACGACTACTCCCCTGTTTTCTCCACCGATGGAAATTACATTTTCTTTTTGTCGAACCGCGATTTCAACCTCGAATTCTCGAGCTTCGAATTCAACTACGTTTATAACGATGCTACCCGAATTTACGCAATGACCTTGAAAAAAGACGGCCCGAAGCTTTTTAAAGACAAAAACGATGTGGAACCGGTGAAAGAGGAAGAAACACAAAAAGAGGGTGAAAAAGAAAATGGTGGCGATGAGAAAAAAGAAGATGGTGTTACCGTTGAAATCGATTTTGAAGGCATTGAAAACCGCGTAGTTGCACTGCCACCAAAAGCCGGCAGCTACCGGAATTTAAGTCCGGTTGAAGGAGGATTGGTTTATATTGGCGGAGGAAAGCTGCACAAATACAGCATTGAAGAAGAAAAAAGCGATGAAATCATGGACAATGTCAGCCAGGTGCTTGTTGCCGCCGATAATAAAACCATGCTGTACCGTTCGGGCAGCGACTTTGGTATTGCTGCTGTAAAACCGGGATTAAAACCAGGCGACGGAAAACTGGACCTCGAAGACCTTGAAATGAAAATCGACCCGGTAAAAGAGTGGGAACAGATTTTCAACGATGGCTGGCGGATTTTCCGCGATTATTTTTATGTGGAAAACCTGCACGATGTTGACTGGCAAGAAGTGAGAGATAATTACGAAAATCTGTTGCCGTATGTTGGTCACCGCGCCGATTTGGATTACATCCTCAGCGAAATGGTATCCGAATCAAACACCGGGCACGCTTATGTTAACTGGGGTGGTTTTGAAACCGTAGAACGCGTGGAGGGTGGTTTACTTGGAGCCCGTCTGGAAGAAGATGAAGACGCAGGTCGTTTCCGGATTGCCGAAATTTA
>DATFJO010000151.1:0-15628 GCA_035269145.1 Tangfeifania sp.
GGAAGGGTTTGAAGTAAAAACCATGGAAAATGCACTGGATGAAGGAAATATATTTGTAACCACCACTGGAAACAAAGACGTGATTACTGCCGACCACATGGCCAATATGAAAGACCAGGCCATCGTTTGTAACATCGGTCACTTCGATAACGAAATACAGGTGGCCAAACTTGAAAAATATCCAGGCGTTAAAAAACTGAATATAAAACCGCAGGTCGATAAATTTACTTACGAAGACGGTCACAGCATTTACCTGCTGGCTGAAGGCCGCCTGGTGAATCTCGGTTGTGCAACCGGTCATCCCTCGTTTGTAATGAGCAATTCATTCACCAACCAATCGCTGGCACAAATCGATCTCTGGCAGAACGACTACGAAATCGACGTGTACCGGCTTCCTAAAAAACTCGATGAAGAAGTGGCACGTTTGCACCTGGAACAACTGGGAGTAAGATTAACCACACTTTCTGATGAACAGGCTAAATATTTGGGTGTTCCCAAAGGCGGTCCTTTCAAACCAGATCATTACAGGTATTAAAAAAATAGTGTAAAATATACGAAAACGGGGTTCTGTTTCAGAGTCCCGTTTTTAATTGAATACCCGGAGTGTAAAATCATTCACTACCGATACGTTGTATTGTTTCAACGGCATTTCGGCTGGTCCTTTTGAAGGATAGGCACCGCTGAGCAATATAAATTGTGACTCGCAACACGGGCATTCTGCTGTTATATTCTCATTCTGAACAATGCAAGTACGGCTTACCTCATAAGTGCAGGTAGCATCAAAAGCGTAATATGAGCCGGGAAGTTCGCAGTAAACCACGATTCCCCCGTAACCAACATTCGGAAAATAAACAGAATTGCCGGGTACTGTCAGGTCGTTTGCAATGGTGAGGTTGATATTAAATGAAACCGGCACATACGGAATGGGTGTATTTTGTGTTTGATCGCACGATGTCGGAATCCACAATAATAGCACTGAAAAAATAAAATACTTCACGTATTTCAAGACCACCTGATTCATTTTTCTTATTTTTACTAAAAACTTTGAAGTAATTAATTTATTGCTGTAAAGCACAAAGATAATGGATGATTTAATAGTTATAATTCTGACACTCGTTTTTGCCGCAGCCGGAATTTTTGGGCAAATGAAAAAGAAACAAGCTGCCGGCAAGGCTGAAAACCAGCCTGAACCCCGGTCTGGAGCCGAACCGGAAGAACCGGGCAATTTTTGGGATTTTCTGGATACTGATCCTGAATACATGGAGCAGGCACCTGTTGCAGAAAACCGTCAGCAGGAACCGCAGGTTCAATCAGCAAAAAAAGAATATGCGGCAAAGAAAAAACCAACGCCTAAAATATTTGCTGAAAATGAAAACAGTTCAATTTATTCAAATGATTTAACCAGCGACGGAAAAGCTGAAAAAACAAAAAAACTTTCTTCCAAAGATCGTTTTCCGCTCAGAAAGGCAGTAATTTACAGTGAAATACTGAATAGGAAATATACCTGAGCTGCCATAAATCGTTCATATTGAATATTTTTAGTTTTAGTTGTTTATAATATCAGGGAAATTATATACTTTTGCCAAAGGAAGAGTTCCGGGAATCTGGAATTCTTTCTGTTTTTTTATAGCTCAATAAAAGAGGAGGAAATAATAAAATGTCATCAGTAACATACGTAACAAAAAAAGGACTCGAAAAAATGAAAAAGGAGCTTGATCAGCTCATAAGTGTCGAACGTCCTGCTATTTCGAAACAAATTGGTGAAGCCATTGAAAAAGGCGATATATCAGAAAATGCCGAATACGATGCCGCCAAAGATGCACAGGGAATGCTTGAGGCAAAAATCGCTGAATTGCAGGGGAAAGTTGCCAATGCACGCATTCTCGATGAATCAAAAATTGACACCTCACGGGTGCAGATTTTGAATAAAGTAAAGATCAAAAACAAAAAGAACAATGCAACCATGCAGTACACCATTGTTCCTGAAAGTGAAGCCAATCTGAAAGAAGGCAAGATTTCAGCCAGCACGCCCATTGCCAAAGGGTTGATGGGGAAAAAAGTAGGCGACGAGGTGGAAATTAAAGTGCCTTCAGGTGTTATCCCGTTCGAAATTGTTGAAATTTCAATCTAAAAATTATGGCAACTATTTTTACTAAAATAGTGGAAGGCGAAATACCTGCCTATAAAGTAGCAGAAGACGAAAAATACCTTGCCTTCCTGGATGTTTCGCCCGTTGCAAAAGGGCACACGCTGGTGATTCCGAAAAAGGAGATCGATTACCTTTTCGATATCGACGATGAGCTATATGCAGGCTTGCAGCTTTTTGCCAAAAAAGTGGCAGTTGGTTTAAAAAAAGCAGTTCCCTGCAAAAAAGTAGGAGTACTGGTTTTAGGTCTTGAAGTGCCGCACGCTCACATTCATCTTATTCCAATGCAAGACGAAAATGACGTCTTAAATTTTAAGGATAAAGTAAAAATGGAAGAAGATGAAATGATGGAACTGAGCAAAAAAATAGCTGAAAATATTGATTGAAGCGGTTAAAATGATTATAGGGCAGCCCGGTTTTTGACCGGGTTTTTTTATTCCATTTTTTTCAACAATTGATTTTTGCCCCTTCAAAAATAGTAACTTTATGCTGCTCATTCAGACAGTTGAATTTTTTTAAAAAAGGTTAAGATGGTTCCGTTTACACATTTACACGTACACTCACAATACTCTATACTCGATGGCGCGGCCAGCGTTTCCGATTTGGTTTCCAAGGCAAAGTCGGATAAAATGAAAGCCCTCGCGCTTACTGACCATGGTACCATGTTTGGCATCAAAGAATTTCACATGAGATGCAGGCAGGCTGAAATAAAACCCATTTTGGGCTGCGAAACGTATGTGGCCCGCCGGACACTAAACGATAAAACCAACAAGGAGGACCGCTACGGCGATCACCTCATTCTACTGGCAAAAAACAAGATCGGGTACCGAAACCTGGTAAAACTGATTTCGATTGCAACAACCGAAGGTTTTTACTACAAACCACGTATAGACAAACAACTGCTGGAAAAATATGGCGAAGGCCTGATTGTCTCTTCTGCATGTTTGGGAGGAGAAGTTGCCGGCTTTATCATGAACAATCGGCTGCAGGATGCCGAAGATACAATTCTTTGGTACAAAAATTTGTTTGGCGAAAACTATTACCTCGAACTGATGCGGCATCCCAGCGAATTGCCTGCGCAACGCGAAAATGTTTACGACAACCAGGTAATTGTAAATAAACAACTGCTGGAACTGGCAAAAAAACACGATGTAAAAGTGATTGCCACCAACGATGTGCATTTCACCAATGCCGAAGATGCCGATGCGCACGACCTGTTGATTTGCCTGAACACAGGTAAGGATATCGATGATCCCTCGCGGATGCGTTACACAAAGCACGAGTGGTTTAAAACGCAGAAGGAAATGTACGGTTTGTTTGAAGATGTGCCGGAAGCAGTTTCAAACACCGCAGAAATAGTTGAAAAAATTGAGGATTTTGAACTCGACTCCGATCCAATTATGCCGTATTTCCCTATTCCCAAAGAGTTTGGAACGGAAGAGGATTTTAAAACAGAATATCCGGAATCTAAACTTATTGAGGAATTTGGCAAAGAAGCATTTATCCGGATGGGAGGGTATGAAATGGCAATTAGAGTAAAGCGTGAATCTGTTTATTTGCGTTACCTCACATTTAAAGGAGCCGAAGAAAGATACGGAAAACCTGTTCCTGAAGATGTTGCCGCCCGGCTCGATTTTGAACTGAATACCATTGAACAAATGGGGTATCCGGGCTACTTTCTGATTGTGCAGGATTTTATCAATGCTGCCCGCGAAATGGGAGTACTGGTTGGCCCCGGACGAGGTTCAGCCGCCGGAGCAGCAGTTTCCTACTGCACCGGAATTACCAACATCGACCCCATAAAATACGATTTGCTTTTTGAGCGCTTCCTGAATCCGGATCGTATTTCGCTGCCCGATGTGGACATTGATTTTGATGACGACGGCCGCGAAAAAGTGCTCAACTATGTAACTGAAAAATACGGACAGGATAAAGTTGCCCACATTTGTACTTTCGGAACCATGGCCACCAAGCTGGCAATCCGCGACGTGGCAAGGGTGTTGAGACTTCCGTTGCCCGAGGCCGACCGGCTTGCCAAACTGGTGCCCGATGCACCAAAAATGACGTTTCAGAAAGCATTTAAGGAGAATCCTGAACTGAAAAAAGAAAAGACGTCAAGTAATCCGTTAATCGCCAAAACCATCAAATTTGCCGAAACACTCGAAGGCTCGGTGCGGCAAACCGGCGTGCATGCCTGCGGAATTTTGATTAGTCGCGATCCGCTGACTGATCACATTCCGCTGATGCCCACAAAAGACGGGGAAACGTTGCCAACTACACAGTACGATGGCCGTTTTGTGGAAGACATCGGTTTGCTGAAAATGGATTTTCTGGGGCTGAAAACGCTGTCAATCATCAAGGAAAGCCTGGATAACATCAGGTTTTCGAAAGGCGTGGAAATCGATATAGATGATATTCCGTGGAGTGATGAGAAAACTTTTGAATTGTTTAGTCATGGCGAAACCACGGCAATTTTCCAGTTTGAATCCGACGGGATGAAAAAGCACCTGCGCGAACTCAAACCCAACCGGTTTGAGGATTTGGTGGCAATGAACGCACTTTACCGCCCGGGCCCTATGGAATACATTCCCAGCTACATTGCCCGTAAACACGGCAGGCAAAAGGTAGAATACGACTTGCCGATGATGGAAAAATACCTGAGCGAAACATACGGAATTACGGTTTTTCAGGAACAGGTGATGTTACTTTCGCGGCTACTTGCCAATTTCACACGCGGTGATTCCGACACGCTTCGGAAAGCCATGGGTAAAAAAATTACTTCACTCATGGAAAAACTAAAAGTGAAGTTTGTTGAAGGCTGCAAAGCCAACTTCAAGTTTGTGGATGAGTGCAAAATGGTGGGTAAAAAACCGGAAGTGGTCATCGAGAAAATCTGGAAAGACTGGGAAGCTTTTGCGTCTTATGCGTTCAACAAGTCGCACTCAGTTTGTTACGCTCACATTGCTTATCAAACGGGTTATTTAAAAGCACACTATCCGGCCGAATTTATGGCGGCCAACCTTAGCCGCAACCTCAGCAATATTACTGATATCACCAAACTAATGACCGAGTGCACCCGCATGGGAATTAATGTATTGGGGCCTGATGTGAACGAAAGTTTTATCAAGTTTACATCCAACAGAAACAACGACATCCGGTTTGGAATGGCCGCAATTAAAGGGGTTGGCTCGGGTGCCGCAAAAGATATTATTGAAGCACGCGATAAGAATGAAAAATTTAAAACCGTTTATGATTTTGTGGAGAGTGTAAATCTGCAAACTGTTAATAAAAAAAATATGGAAGCACTTGCAATGGCGGGGGCTTTTGATGGTTTGGAGGGACTGAAACGGGCCAGCTTTTTTGCCGGCGAAAATGAAAATGATAAAACCAGTTTCATAGAAAAACTGATTCGGTACGGGAATAAAATTCAAAACGAAAACAACAGCATGCAGCAAAGTCTGTTTGGCGATACAGGAGCAGGCTCGGGTGTACAAAAACCGGCCATCCCCGACGTGGAAGAATGGCCGCAAATTGTGCTGCTCGAGAAAGAGAAAAACCTGATTGGTATTTACCTCACGGCTCATCCGCTGGACGATTACAAGGTGGAAATCGATAACTTCTGCTCGAGAGATGTTGGCCTGAAAGATATTAAAAACGACATCGAGAAATACAAAGGACGTGATTTTACATTTGGCGGAATGGTGGTGGCCGCCCGCGAAGCTACTTCGAAAAACGGAAAACCATTTGCCACACTCACGCTTTCAGATTACACCGACACCTATGAATTTTTCTTTTTCGGGCAGGATTACGTTAATTTTCACAACTATTGTAAAACCGGTCTTTTCATTTTGGTGAAAGGAACGGTGAAACAACGATTTAACAGCGATTATTACGAATTTAAAGCTTCGCAAATTGAGCTGCTTACCGAAGCCCGGAAAAACTATGTGAAAAGTGTTACCGTAAATATTCCGCTCGGGAAAATTAACGAATCGATAATCAACGAAATTGAAAAACTGGCCCAAAACAATAAAGGCAGTGCGTTGTTAAAATTTAATGTTTATGATCCGGAGAATAACATGTTTATCAACTTGTTTTCAAGAAGTAAGCGGATTAATTTGTCGGACGATTTCATTCATTATTTTGAAAAAAGGCCGGAAATAGGATACAGGATTAATTAATTTTAAAAACATTAATAAATAAATATTCACATTAAAATAAATGAGTTATGGCTATAGAAGTAACTGATGCCAATTTTGACGAATTGGTTTTAAAATCTGACAAACCGGTAATGCTTGATTTTTGGGCGGTTTGGTGCGGACCCTGCCGGATGATTGCTCCCATTGTGGAGGAGATGGCAGAAGAGTACGAAGGTAAGGCAGTGATTGGAAAGGTGGACGTTGATTCCAATCCGAATGTGGCAATGAAGTATGGAATTCGGAACATTCCCACTACTTTGTTTGTGAAAAATGGTGAAGTAGCTGATAAACAAGTAGGGGCTGCGCCTAAAAAAGCTTTCACCGACAAACTCGACGCATTACTTTAAGAAATTTTTGGTCACAGAATAATGCACCGGATGGTTTTGGCTGTCCGGTGCTTTTGTTAATTTCGCCCTTGTGAAGAATATTTTCGACATAGAACAGTTTCATCAGTTCGATAACCTCGGATTGATTGCCCGCGAAGTGGTGGAGGGTTTTATTACCGGTTTGCACCGCAGTCCGTTTCATGGTTTTTCAGTTGAATTTGCCGAGCACCGTCTTTACAACCAGGGCGAATCGACCAAACACATCGACTGGAAGTTGTTTGCCCGCACCGACAGACTGTTTGTAAAACAATACGAAGAAGAAACCAACCTGCGCTGCCAGCTTGTAATTGATACTTCTTCATCGATGTTATTCCCGTATAGTAAAGGAAAAAAAAAGCTGCAAAATAAACTGGCATTTTCAGTTTACACTGCCGCTGCCCTCATTTACCTGATGCGCAAACAGCGAGATGCAGTGGGGCTTACACTTTTTTCTGATGAAATTGAATTTCATACTTCGCCGCGCATTTCATCGGTCAATGCCGAGCTGATGTACGGGAAAATGTCGGAATTGGTGAAACCCGAAAATGCGCACCTTCGCAAAAGCACAAACACCACCGAAGTGCTTCACCAGATTGCTGAAAACATTCATAAACGTTCGCTGGTCATTCTTTTTAGCGATATGATTGACAGCAGTAAAACCGATGAACTTTTTTCGGCGCTTCAGCACCTGCGTTACAACAAACACGAAGTGATTCTTTTTCATGTAACCGACCACCTGCAGGAACGGGAGTTTAATTTCAGCAACCGACCGCATAAATTTGTTGATTTGGAAACCGGACAAACCATGAAGCTTAATCCGTGGGAAGTGAAAGACCGGTATGTTTCATCGGTGAAATCGTATTTCAACGATTTGAAAGTGAAGTGCGGCCAGTACCAAATCGATCTTGCCGAAGCCGACATCAATAAAGATTTTAAAGATGTGCTGCTGGCTTACCTCGTAAAAAGGAAACAACTTTTTTAGAAAGAATCAAAGAAGGAAATCCTGGTAATTTTCTGCGTTTATCATTTCAAAATTAGCATTCTCATAGTTTTCGGCCCATGATTTAGGGACTTTCGCCTTTTTCTTTTTCCATTTTATTTCATAACCTGAAAGTTTACCCGACGATTCTTCAATGTAATCGAGCTCTGCTCCGGTATAAGTTCGCCAAAAATAGGATTTGGCATGAGCTCTTTTGTAGGTATTCCTTTTTATTCTTTCTGAAATGACAAAATTCTCCCAAATGGCACCAATGTCCGGACGTTTTTCCGGCAGCGAGAAATCCTCGATTACTGCATTTCTGATTCCGGTATCATAAAAATAGACTTTCTTGTTTTTGGTGATTTCCTTTCGAAGGTTGCGGCTAAATCCGGGTAATCGGTAAATAACAAAAACTTTTTCCAGCAAGTCGATATAAGAAATAACAGTATCGGTGCTTAAACCCAGTTTTCTTCCTAACTCACTGTATGAAACAGGGGAGCCGATTTGGTAGGCAAGGAGTTGCAGCAACTCATATATTTTTCCTGAATTTTTTATCTGGCTGAGAGTGAGTAAATCTTTATAAAGAAATGATTCAATTATTTCTTTCAGGTAATCCATTTTATCCAATCTGTTTTCGTAGCTGAAAACCTCGGGGTACATTCCGAATGTCAGAAAATCCGTGAGTTCTGAATCTAATTCAAAAGGATTTTTAAAATCGGATAATTCGAGCAGAGATATGGGGAATAACGTAAAAGTCCACTTTCTGCCGGTTAAAGATTCGCTGCTTTTATTGGCCAGTTCAAATGAAGAAGAACCCGTAGCAATGATTTTTAAATCAGGAACATTGTCTTTAATGATTTTAAGATTCAACCCGATATCAGGCACCTGCTGCGCTTCATCTATAAAAAGCAAATCATAACCTGATACAAGACGTTTAATTTGGGTTAAATCCGCACTCGATAAAATATCTCTGTATTTTAGCTGATCGGCATTGATTTCCAAAACTTTGCCAAAATCATTTTTTAGAATTGTTTTTATGAGTGTGGTTTTGCCAACCTGCCTTGCGCCGTAAATCACAATGATTTTATCTGATTGGTTTATTCGTTGAATAATGTTAGTTGCAATATATCTTGGTATCATAATCGATATTTTAATTCCAAATATAACAATAAATCGACAAATTAGCGCGAATTCATCGAATAGACTCGACAAATTAGCGCGAATTCATCGAACAGCTTCGACAAATTCACGCGAATTCATCGAAATATAAATTTTAAGATTTTTATTCTTTCTTCTTAAATTACTGTTTATTTCCCTTTTTAGCATAAAATTCATACATTTAGCTAATTGAACTTTAAGAAGCCCTGGCCCATGTTGGTAAAAACTTATGGAAGTGCCGTTTTCGGAATCGATGCCACCACCATCACCATTGAGGTAGATGTTACAAAAGGAATCAAATTTATGCTGGTTGGACTGCCCGACAGTGCTGTAAAAGAGAGTCAGCAGCGCATTGAATCGGCGTTGCGCCTTAACGGTTTCAAATGGCCCAAATACAAAATTATCATCAACATGGCACCGGCCGACATCCGCAAAGAGGGTTCAGCTTACGACCTGCCTCTGGCCGCAGCAATTCTGGCTGCTTCCAAACAAATCAGCGCCGAAAAACTAAGTAAATATGTTTTGATGGGCGAGTTGTCACTTGATGGGACACTGCAACCGATAAAAGGTGTTTTACCCATCGCCATCAATGCCCGCAAGGAAGGTTTCGAGGGGTTTATTCTGCCTAATCAAAATGCCCGCGAAGCCGCAGTAGTTGATAAACTGAAAGTTTATGGTACTGAAAATATCAGGGGAGTAATAGATTTTCTGAACGGCGAAAACAACATTGAGCAAACCATTGTGGATACCCGCGCCGAATTTTACGCCCGAATGAACAACAATCCGCTTGATTTTTCGGATGTAAAAGGCCAGGAAAATGTGAAACGCGCCCTGGAAATAGCGGCCGCCGGTGGGCACAACATCATTTTAATCGGCCCCCCGGGCTCAGGAAAAACCATGTTGGCGAAGCGGATTCCGACGATTTTACCACCGTTTACTTTGAAAGAAGCGCTCGAAACAACCAAAATACATTCCGTAGCCGGGAAAATTGGCCGTGATACTGCGTTGATGACTCAGCGTCCGTTCAGGAGTCCTCATCACACAATTTCAGACGTCGCTTTGGTCGGGGGCGGGAATTACCCGCAACCGGGCGAAATTTCGCTGGCACATAACGGCGTACTTTTCCTCGATGAACTTCCTGAGTTTAAGCGAACCGTACTTGAGGTGATGCGCCAACCGCTGGAAGACCGGAACATTACCATTTCACGGGCCAAATTTTCCGTGGAATACCCATCGAGTTTTATGCTGGTGGCTTCCATGAATCCCTGTCCGTGCGGGTATTACAACCATCCCTCCAAAGAGTGTGTTTGCGGACCGGGAGTGGTGCAAAAATACCTGAACAAGATTTCCGGACCGCTGCTCGACCGCATCGACATTCACTTAGAAGTAGTGCCCGTGCCATTTAAAAAGCTGGCCGAAGCAGAGTCCTCGGAAAACAGTGAAACCGTGCGCGAACGGGTTTTGAATGCACGAAAAATTCAGGAAGTCAGGTTTGATGAACACAATGGCGTGTATGGCAATGCACAGATGAACTCAAAATTGATACGCAAATTTGTACAACTGGATGAAGCCGGGAACGAACTCATTAAAAACGCCATGGACAAACTGGGCCTCTCCGCCCGTGCGTACGACCGCATTTTGAAAGTTGCCCGCACCATTGCCGACCTCGAGGCAGAAGAGAGTGTACAGGCGCATCATCTTTCAGAAGCAATTCACTACCGAAGTTTGGATCGCGATAACTGGGGAGGATGAAATTTGCATAATTTCTAACGGATTTAAATTAATGCATTAAAAACATCTTTTTATAAAATAGAAATGGAGGAAGGTAATAATTCGGAATTAATGTTGCCGGATGAATTAATTGTAAGCAAAATTTATCTGATTCGTGGAGAGAAAGTAATGCTCGACAGAGATTTGGCCAAATTATATGGAGTTGAAACAAAATATTTAAAACGTCAGGTGAGAAGAAATATTTTAAGGTTCCCTGATGACTTTATGTTTCAATTAACACAAGAGGAATTACAACAATGGAGGAGCCAATTTGGCACCTCCAATGCTGACAAGATGGGTTTACGGCATCATCCTTTTGCTTTTACAGAAACCGGTGTTGCTCAATTATCCGGTGTTTTGAACAGTGAACAGGCAATATTAATTAACAACCAGATTATGAGGGTATTTATAAAAATGAGGGCGATGCTCATGGATACCTTATCATTAAAGCTTGATATAGAGGAAATCAAAAAGAGACTTCAAAGCCAGAATAAAAATATTGAATTGCTATTCAGTTATTTAGATGAACTTATTGAAAAGAATGAGAATCCGCTGCCACGAAAACGGATAGGTTTTAAAACAAAGGACGGTAATTAATTTAAAATCTGAATAGTTTTTTGCAGAAATCATAGGTGTCGGTATAGGAATATGTGCAGGCACATCATCTTTCGGAGGCCATTCATTGCCGGAGTCTGGATAGAGAAAATTGGGGAAGGTGAGGAAGTTGAAAGCCTGTCCTGCGGAATCTGACGCAGGGTGACATTCCGGCAGGGTTGGCATGAATTGTAAATTAGTGGCAGCAGGTATAATTGTAAAATTAATGAAAATACAAATAAGAGAAAATCAATAACAAAACAGATATGAAACCTGGAAAAAATGACATAAAGGCATACATTAAATTTGAGATTGACGAATTGGAGTTATTACAGGAAAATGCCTGGCAAATGGCTGAATCTTTTGGCCTTGACCGTAGAATTGCCAATATGACTGGGAAAAGAAAAGTTAGTTTTTATAGTTGGGATCTGGATTGCTTAGAGAGCGTTGTCTCAGATTTACAAAACTCGTCAAAAAACAAAGAAATCGCTGATAGGATTGCCATTAAATTAGATGAAGGTTATAAGTATATTAAAACAAACGGTGTGTAAACCCAACTTTGATGCGCAATTTTATCGAATTCCTTTCAGGAGCCATAAAATGTGCCTGCAGATTGTTTATAGTGAATAGAATTAAAACTTTTCAGAAAAGCTATTGTTTCTAATAATATGAAAACACTCAAAATGAAGACACTTAATATTTTTGCATTATTTTTTATAGCCGTATTGTTGATTGCCTCGTGTGAAGAAGAGGACGAAGGAACTCCGCGGCAGATTACAAAAACATATACTTACAGTCAGAATATCAGAGGTTCAGCAGGAGTAAGGGGAGAGCTTCCTTCATCTGAACTTAATTTAGCTGATATTATTGACGCTGAAGCTGCCAGGAATCTGCAAAATGCTGAAATGCAACTGGCCGACAGCTATCTTGAAATAACGGGTTTGAATCAGCTTGAAGTACCTGATACCGTCGCAGTTGTATTGGAAGATTTTACCATCAAAGTAGGATCGCGCCAGGGAGTAAATATTGGAGACTGCACCACAGATCCGCAGGCACCAAACGAATTTGCCGCTGGTGTTCAGCAATCTACCAATACGGTAATCAATTTAATTCGGAATATATTTACAGATGTTACTTCCGGAAGTAAAAGTGCCGAAATTACGGTATCGTTTACACCCAGCGTGAACATCACTTCTGCCGATAATGTGCAACTTAATATTTCTATTGGAGGAACTTATAATTACATAGTTTTTGATTAATTCACGGTTTTGGTTATTTGTAAAATTTAATGAATTATCCGCTTTTTGTATTTTTTACAATTAAAAATATTTCTATTTTCGGACTAATTAATTTTTACAACTTAAATCAACAACAATGAAAAGGTTCTTATTAACTGCCTGCATCGTATTAGCAGGTTTTATATCGTTTGCACAAACTTATCCGATTCATCTCAATTCCATTGGTTTTTTGCCGGAACACCAAAAAACTGCTGTTATTCCGCATCCATCAGAAACTTTTAAGGTAATAAATGCCAAAACCGGAAAGGAAGTTTTTTCAGGAGAAACATCAGGTCCGAAATTCCAGAAAGATGTGGATCAGAATGTTTGGACAGCCGATTTTTCGGCAGTTAAAAAACAGGGAACCTATTATCTGGAAGTTCCGGATGTGGGTAAATCGACGGAATTCGAAATCGCAGAAGATGTGTACAATTTTGCCGCAAAAACCGCCATGCGCGCTTTTTATTTGTGGCGTTGCGGAACCGCTGTTCAAGGTGAATTTAAGGACGATGTTTTTCAATATGAAGCATGCCATTTAAATGATGCTTATGAAGATTACATCGGCAATCCTGGCTCAAAACGTGATGGAACCGGCGGCTGGCACGATGCCGGAGACCACGGGAAATATGTGGTAAATGCAGGAGTTACATTAGGTGTGATGTTTTATGCCTGGGACCATTTTCAGGAGAACCTGGAAGAACTCGATTTTGAACTGCCCGAAACCGCCCCCGGCTTCCCGGAATTTCTGAAAGAGCTGAAATGGGAAACTGACTGGTTGCTGAAAATGCAATATCCGGATGGTTCCGGTAAAGTTTCTCACAAATTAACGCGGACAAACTTTTCAGGGTTTATTATGCCCCATGAAGATGATGCCAAACGTTATTTTACTGAATGGAGTTCGGCTGCCACTGCCGATTTTGTGGCAATCATGGCCATGGCCGCCCGTTATTTCAAACCTTACGATGCAGAATATGCGCAAAAATGCCTCGATGCTGCCTGGGTGAGTTACCGGTTTTTGCAGGAAAATCCGGAATATAAACGATTTGAACAGGGCGATTTTCAAACCGGTGGATACCAGACAAACGACGTAGACGACCGTTTGTGGGCCGCTGCCGAAATGTGGGAAACCACCGGAAGCTCTGAATGCCTGGCCGATTTTGAAAAACGGGCTGCTGAAATGAATTTCGAAGTGGATGAAAACTGGGACTGGAGTGATGTTTCCAATCTTGGAATGTTTACCTACACATTGTCAGAAAGAAACGGAAAAGACAAAAATACTGAAGCCGTAATTCATAAAAATATTGTGGCAAATGCAGATAAACTGGTTTCGAAAGCTGCTGAAGATGTTTATGATCGTCCGCTGGCAGGTCGCTACTACTGGGGCTGCAACGGAACGGTTGCCCGCCAGGTGGTGAATCTGCAGGTTGCCAATAAACTCAAACCAAAGCATGCCTACATTGAAACCGCACTGGATGCTATCGACCATATTTTCGGGAATAATTACTACAACCGTTCGTATGTAACGGGTTTGGGACTGAATCCGCCAATGCGTCCGCACGATCGCCGTTCGGGAGCCGATGATGTGAAAGCGCCTTGGCCGGGTTACATAGTTGGCGGCGGCCATTCTGCCACCGACTGGGTTGACAAAGAGGAATCTTACAGCCACAATGAAGTAGCCATTAACTGGCAGGCAGCGCTGGTTTATGCACTCGCGGGATTTGTGAAATAAGCCTGTTTTTTTGTACCTTTAATCAAAAAACTAATCTGTTATGAAAAACACGAAAAAATACCCCATTTCAAGAAGAAATTTCATTAAAGTATCCGCCGCTTCAACCGCTGCTGTATCAGCCATGTCAGTGGGAGCGTGCAATGTAGAAGAAGTTCCGGCTCCCATGAAACGGCCGTTTGGCAAACTGGGATTCGATGTAACAACACTGGGATTAGGCGGTCAGGCATCCATTCAGTGGACTCCCGAAGATGTAGATCCTGTTCCTATTATTCTGAAAGCTTTCGATTTGGGAGTTAATTATTTTGATACTTCTAATCTTTATGCCGACAGCCAGTTAAATTACAACAAAGCATTTCAGCAACTTAATCTTATTCCGGGAAAGAACGGTTATAATGAAAAGTTGCGAAAATCAATCTGGCTGACCAGCAAAACAGCCATGCGCTGGGGAAAACCGGGCTGGCCTGAGCGGGAAAATGTGAGCAACTGGTCGAACGGTGAAAGTGTGCAGTGCGCGGTGGACGATGTGAAACGTTCGCTCACCCAGCTATTTGGCGATAACAAAGGCTGGTATCCCGAAGGTGCTTACCTCGACATGGTGCTTATTCACACATTGCACAATATTGATGAGGTGGATGTGGTTTATGAAGGGCTTGAAACACCTCTCGATCCGGAAGGTAATTTTGGAGCATTGGTGGCTCTGCGTGATTTGCGAGATGGAACCAATCATACCGGAATGAATCCGAAAAATGAAAAGCTGATTAAGCACATCGGATTTTCAGGTCACGCCAATCCGCCTGCAATGATGGACATGATTCAGCGTGATGAATACGGAATTCTTGATGGAATGCTGGTGGCGATTAATGCCGCTGACAAAACAAAGATGAACATGCAGCACAATGTTATTCCGGTGGCAGAAGCCAAAGGAATGGGAATTATTGGCATGAAAGTTTTTGCCGATGCCGCCATGTACCATAAAAAACCAGACTGGTCGCGTGAGCCAAAGGATGTTTATCGAAAAGTGGGATCGCCCGAACTTCCGAGCCGGCCACTGGTTGAATACGCATTGACCACTCCCGGAGTTCATACCTTGATTATTGGAATTGGTCAGATTGACGAAGATCCCATGAAATGTCAGTTGGTTCAGAATTATTATGCCGCACAGATTGAACCCGACGGAATGCCGGCCCGGGAACGTGAAAAAATTGAAGACCATGCCGGGAAAGTGAAGGAAGGAAAAACCAATTATTTTCAGGTGATTGCAAATGAAGGATTAACTCCGCCTCAAAAACCGGAGTTGATTGAGACTAATGATAAAAAACGAATTATCTGGCAAACCGCTTATGCAGGAAACGATCCGATTTCTCATTATGAGGTGATTATGAATGGGGAAGTAGTTGGAAAAGTGGAGCATCAT
>DATFJO010000152.1:0-2693 GCA_035269145.1 Tangfeifania sp.
CGATTATTTTTTTAAGACTTTGATTCATTGTAATTTTTTGTTTTTGAAACTTCATTTTAATCTATTACCTCCACAACAATTGTAAATGTAAATAATAGAACAGGCAAAACAAAATTAGGTAATAAGGTCTTTGGTTGTTGTGAAACTTATCTGATTACTGAGGTTGAATTCTTAGAATATAAGGTTTTAATCGTTCATCAGAGATTTTGGATTTCGCCGTTTAAAATGACGGTTTCGATTAAATCGGATGCGAAGCGGTAAGGCAGGTACTCGATTCCCGGCATATCGGAAGTAATAAAAACATTGGCGATTTTTCCGCGGGCAATGCTTCCCAGCCGGTCGCTGATTCCCATGGCATAAGCAGAATTTAATGTAGTGGAATTAATTACCTCTTCGGGAAGCATGTTGTACTTAATGCATCCGAGCGATGAAATAAAATTCATGTCTCCGCTGGGCGATGAACCAGGATTGTAGTCGGAAGCCAATGCCACCGGAAGTCCGGCTTCAATCATCTCCCGCACAGGTGACAATTTCATATTCAGAAAAAAAGCAGCTCCGGGCAAAACAGTGGGCATGGCTTCAGAATTTTTAAGAATTTCCATTTCCTCTTTTCCAATATGCTCGAGATGATCGACTGAAAGTGCGTTGTATTTAACCCCTACCTGCACCCCGCCGGTGAACCCGAGTTCGTTTGCATGAATTTTTGGCCGCATTCCATGTTTGACACCGGCCATCAAAATTCGGTCGGTGTCTTCCACTGAGAAAAATCCCTTATCGCAAAACACATCGATGTAATCAGCCAGTTCATCTGCAGCTACCTGCGGAATCATTTCATTGATGACTAAATCCACGTACTTTGAAGCATTGTGCCGGTATTCATCAGGAATGGCATGTGCACCCAAAAATGTGGAACGAATGCAAACAGGAGTGTTTTCTTTCAAACGTTTTATCACCCGAAGCATCTTTAATTCACTTTCAAGTGTTAATCCGTAACCACTTTTTATTTCCACTGCCCCTGTACCTGTTTTAATAATTTCGAAAATACGTTCGAGAGCTTCATTGTACAGTTCGTCCTCCGATTTCTCCTGTAACATTTTTGCCGAATTTAAAATTCCTCCTCCCCGCTGAGCAATTTCTTCATAAGACAGGCCCTTTATCCGATCAACAAACTCCTTTTCACGCGAACCGGGAAAAACGAGGTGGGTGTGAGAATCGCAGTAACACGGATACACCAACCTGTTTGAACAATCAATCTCAACCAGCAAATCATCATCGCGGTAGGTATCTTTTAAACTTTCCATCGGACCATATTTATAAATCAGTTCGTCGCTGATAATTAAAAAGGCATTTTTTATGGTCTTCACATTGGCCATCTCCTTTCCCGATCTTAATGCAACCGGCTGGTCTTCAACCTGAACAAGTTCCCTGATATTTTCGAGTAATAATTTCATTTTTCAGATTTTAATAAAAAGGTACGAAAATGAATTCAATTATCACAAACCTAAACGGTTGAATAACGGAATCTTTTAATTTTTTACTTCTGTTAAAAATCATGAAGGAAACCGTAAGTTTTATTATTTTCGGGCTTTTAAACAAAAAAAGAAATGCTAAAAAAAGTACCGCATACCTACGTAATCATCTTTTCATTAATTGTTTTTTGCGCTGTTTTAACCTGGTTTATTCCCGGCGGAGAGTTCGAACGCGAACATGTAACTGTAAACGGAGTTGAACGCGAAGTAATTAAACCCGGTTCGTTTCATTACATCGAAAGTAACGAACAGACCTGGCAGGCATTTTCGGCATTTTTCGACGGGTTTGTAAACACGGCCAACATTATTGCTTTTATCATCATGATTGGCGGTGCATTCTGGATTATGAACGAAAGCAAAGCCATCGACATCGGTATTTATTCTTTTCTGAAATCAGCTAAAAAATGGGAACGCAATAAAGTGATGCGAAAGCTGGGAGTAAACAACATTATACTTACCGGAATTATGCTGATATTTAGCCTGTTTGGGGCCGTTTTCGGCATGAGTGAAGAAACCATCGCTTTTACCATTATTTTTGTTCCGCTGGCCATTTCAATGGGGTATGATTCCATTGTGGGCGTTTCACTTTGTTTTGTGGCTGCAGCACTTGGTTTTGCAGGTGCTTTTCTGAATCCATTTACCGTGGGAATAGCCCAGGGATTATCAGATATTCCGTTGTTTTCCGGAATTGAATACCGTATTTTCATGTGGATTGTCATCAACATTGTTGGTTTTACTTTTATATTACGATATGCTTCGCGTATTCATAAAAACCCGGAAAAATCGCTGGTTTATAAAGAAGATGAATACTGGCGCCACAGGAACGAAAATACCGGCACAGAAATCAGCTATAAAATTCCCAGGGGTGCATGGGTGGCTTTTATTACATTGTCGGTGTTTTTAATGCTCTTCTCGGTTTTTTATCCCATGAGCATTCTGAAAATCGGGAACTCTGAAATAACACTTCCGGCAGTACCTGTTGCCACTGCATTATTTATCATTTCAGGAATCCTGACGCTTCGAAAAACGGTACACTATTTTATTCTGACATTGCTGACTTTTACCATCATTTTCCTGATTATCGGTGTGATGGGTTATGGCTGGTATGTAATGGAAATTGCCACGCTTTTCCTTGCGTTGGGAATATTTTCGGGGATTGCAGCC
>DATFJO010000153.1:0-3017 GCA_035269145.1 Tangfeifania sp.
TGCGTCTAAAACAGGTAGTTCCTGGATGTCTTCGGAGTCGACAGAAGAAATTGATCCGGTAACACTTCCTTTGCGTTGTGTACCATATCCGATTGCGATTACTTCTTCAAGGCCGACAACGTCTTCTTCTAAAGTTACATCAACCTTAGTATTGTTTCCAACAGATACTTCCGTGGTTTTCATTCCGATAAAAGAAAATACCAGAATATCATTCTCTTCAGGAACACCAACAGAGTATTCACCCTCTGAATTGGTGACAGTACCAATGGTTGTTCCTTTTACAACAACTGTAACACCTGGCATGACAGAACCATCTGATGATGATACAGTACCGGTAACAGTTTTTTGTGCCATTGTATAGCTTGCGCATACAATAAGCATTACTGATAGTAACAGAAATTTTCGCATAAGTTTAATTTTAATTAATTATTTATTGTGAATCTTTTTTAACTCAATTGGTTCATCAGAACCTTTATATGATGGGGTTTAATAAAATGTTAAAGATTTTTATGAGTTACAAGTAAATAACCATTTTCAGATTTATTTCCATAGTTTTGAAAATTAGTTTAATTATTAGAATTCTTGAACTATTATTTGCGGGAAGGTATGTCGGTACTTTTCCGCTTTTTTTATTATCCTACTACATCCTTTTCATCGCATAAAATTAAAACAAGAAATAGAAAAATACTTGCAGTATTTTAGCGAAGGCATATACTATTTTAGCAAAATGCATTAATTAAAGGCAAGTATGTCCCTAATTCAGTTTTTATAATTCCACATAATTCGTTCCGTAAGTATATCGTTGCGGACGGCTTAGCATGGAATTGGCCAGGTCGTTATCCACAAATTTTTCAGCTTCCGGATTCCAGGTAAGAACACCGGGCACTTTCATTGCGATGTGACTGATTAAACAGACTGTGCATGCCCTGTGTCCGATTTCTACCGGAGAGATAGGTTGTTTGCGCGACTGCACACAATCTAACCAGTTGCCGTGCTGCTCATTACTTTCATACAGGTGAATTTCGTCTTCTCCTATTTTTGATTTCAGAATTTCAGAATCGCTGGCATCCAATGCTTTGGTGCTTCCTTCGGGAATCGGATCTGATGCAGTTGCACGGTAAGCACCACGGGTAACAAATACCCAGCCGTCGGTTCCTTCGTAACGTATTCCGTTGGGGAAGCCGCCACTGGTATATACGGTAATTCCGTTCGCGTATTCATGTTTTACCATAAAATCGCCGTGCACATTCCAGTCGCCAAATTTTGGAAATTGAGCCACAGCCTCCACAGAAATGGGACCGGTAAATTCGGTGTTCATTCCCCATGCAGCCGAATCGTAGTGGTGTTGTCCCCAGCCGGTAATCATTCCGGCGCCGTAATTTTCATGACGCAGCCATCCCGGGCGTCCGTAATCGTTTTGCGGGTGTACCAGTTTTTCTTTGTATTCCATTTCGGGAGTGGGCCCCAGCCACATATCAAAATTCAGGTTGGAAGGCACCGGGCTGGTTTCAAACACCGGTCCCGACGGGTCGCCGGGCAACCCGATTTTAACCGTATGCACTTTCCCTATTCGGCCATTGCGCACCAGTTCGGCTGCTCTTCTGAACTGCGCCGACGAGCGTTGCTGGGTACCTACCTGCAGTATCACCCCCTGACGGTGAACAACATCACTCATCAAACGGCCTTCTTCCACTGTAAGCGAATTGGGTTTTTGCAGGTAAATATCTTTCCCTGCCAAAGCAGCTTCCATTGCCGGCTGGGCATGCCAGTGGTCGGGTGTGCTGATGACAACTGCATCGATGTCCTTGTTCAACAGCATCTCTTTGTAATCGCCGTACATTTTTACATCAACACTGGTTCCTTTTTCTTTGTAAAAGTCTTCCACCAGCTTTTTGCCGTCTTCCATGCGTTTGCTGTCCACATCCGAAACAGCAACCATACGTGCCACATCGTATTGCATCACGCCCGGCATATCGTGCCCACGGGCAATCCGGCCGCATCCTATCTGGCCAACATTGATTTTATTACTTGGCGCATTTTTCCCAAAAACAGAGGAAGGAACAATGGTAGGAATTACCATAGCTCCGGCAGTTGTGGCGGCAGTGTTTTTTAAAAAATTTCTTCTTTTCATGATTATATGTATTATTATTTAATTAAACTTCAATTATTTTTCTGGCTTGAAGCGCGAAGCAGGAAGCACGAAGTTTATGAACTAACTGCTTCCTTTAAACTTTGTTCCTGAAAGAAATCAACATATTCATTAGATTGAAACAAAACCCATAATGCTCCTCGAATTCATTATCAGCAATATATTTTCTATTTTTAGCTTTATATAAACAAGTTACTACTTCAGCAAGTGAACGAATGGAGTATCCAAGAAATTTTTTGTATTCAGATGAAGATTGCACAATTGATCCTTCAGCAATATTTAAAGCGACAGAGTCGGCAGCTCTTCTAATCTGTGAAGATAAATTATAAATTTCTTTTTGAGGAAAACTATCAGATAATCCATTAATATTTTCTCCCAATTTCATTGCGCGCTGCCAAATAATCAGTTTTTCAAATTTAAAACCATTCATTTCCTTAAATTTTTACTTCCAACTTCGTGCTTCCAACTTCGTGCTTCCAACTTCGTGCTTCCTACTTCGTGCTTCCTACTCTCCTTCATACTTATCAAATTCCCCTGCAATTCCGGCTTCTTTGTGATCGCCCAAATGCACAATTACACGGTAACGCAAATTAATTTCTTCTCCCTTTTCAAGCACTGTATTTTCTTCGTTCTCCGGCCAGTACATTGGAGTTGGTGAGAAGAACCCGTAATCGCGGGTGAACCACGGCGCCGGATACCAGTCGTTTGAAGGATGTTGCAGAATGGCCATCCCCTCGGTTTTACCCATTCTTTCTCCATGGTAATCCATCCAGGGCGAACGTTTGCCAAATGTTTCCTTTTCGCCCGATTCACCTTCGGCGTTTACCATTGTTCCGCCGTTTACAACAGCCAAATCCATATCCATTCG
>DATFJO010000154.1:0-19286 GCA_035269145.1 Tangfeifania sp.
TCGTAGCTTAAAATTCCAAGTTTGCAGGCATCTTCCAAATCCATTACCTGGTAGCAGATATCATCGGCGACCTCTACCAAATACACCAGTGGGTGGCGCATAAAATTTCCTTTTTCCCCGGATGATTCCTGAATTTCAAGGTCGTCAGCAATTTTTAGATAATCCTCTTTTTCCGACTGAAAAAAACCAAATTTCGATTTTGAAGTGTGCACCGATTCAAAAGGATACTTTACAACGCTGGCCAATGTAGGATAAGTCAGCGCAAAACCACCGGGCCGTTTTCCTTTAAACTGATGCGTTAAAATGCGGAAGGCGTTGGCATTTCCGTCGAACTGGGTAAAATCTTTCCATTCTCCTTCCGACAAGCGTTTTTCATATTCGGCGCCGGCACCTTTTTTAAAGAAACCCGAGATGGCCGATTCGCCGGAATGACCAAAAGGCGGATTTCCCAAATCATGCGCCAGACAGGCAGTAGAAACAATCGTTCCGATTTCAGGAATCAATGGATTCTCCAATTTTTCTTCAGCAAGTGTTTCAGCCAGCAGGTTTCCCAGCGAACGCCCGACGCTTGCAACCTCCAGGCTGTGAGTCAGCCGGTTGTGTACAAAAATATGCTCGGGAAGCGGAAAAACCTGTGTTTTATTTTGCATCCTTCTGAATGGCGATGAGAAAATAATCCGGTCGTAATCGCGCTGAAACTGCGAACGGTCTTCGGGCCTGGGAGACGTTTTCCAATCCTCCATTCCTAAACGCTTTGTTGAAAGTAAATGATTCCAGTTCATGTTAAGAAAATTACAATAATTCAAGTTCCAAAAAACAAATAATTTTCAAATCGCAAAAATCCAATTTTCGAAACAATATTCACTGAAAAATTTGGAATTTGAGATGTTGAACATTGGAATTTATTTAAAATTTGTTATTTGCGTTTTGGATTTTCACAATGTATATGTCGAGTATTTTTTCACTTTCAATGCCAGTTCGCGCGCCCGGTTTTCGGTCAGCTCATCAAGTTTTGACCAAAATTTCGCACTGTGATTTTTTATTTCGGTATGCGCCAGTTCGTGCAACAAAATATAATCAATCAATTCATCGGGCAGTTTCATCATTTGCAGGTTCAGGCTGATGTTATTTTGAGAGGAGCAACTGCCCCAGTTTCGTTTGTTGTTACGAACAGACACTTTGTTGTAGCTGAACCCGTGTTTTTGTGCCAGTTCTTTTAAACGGGGCGGTAATAAAACATGTGCTTCGTAGCGATATATTTGTGTGATAGCATGTTCAATGGCAAGCCGTGCATTTTCAGTATTAAAATCCTGAATAAAAATTGTTACATGATTATCTTTTACATCAACCTGACCGGTTACAGGCCCTTTCTGCAGGTTAACCGCGTGCATTTTTGTTTTCAGAAAAAACCCCTCGTTAAATTTTACCTGTTGTGTTTCAACCTTCTTCTGATTTTTCCGAATCCATTCTTCGTTTTTCGTCAGAAATGCCAGCACCTCTTTTTCCGTCACAAAAAAAGGATAGGAAACCAAAATTGATTTATCGGGTTTAATGCTTATTTTCATGCTCTTTGAGCGCCGGTTGCGGGAAAAAGTTACTGCTCCGATGCTTTCAAAATGAACCACTTTGTTTGGCATTCGTTTCTATTAAAAATAAATTGAGAATCAAAGATACCATATTATGGAACAGAACAAAAAAATGGAAGTTTTTACCAACCTTACAAAACACGTAAATATAGTGGCGGTTGAAGAAAAAGTTTTACCGGGAAGCCTGGTATTTGAAGCGCAAAATCTTTTCCCTGGCTACTACCACGAAGCCCCGACAACCGCGCAGCCTATATACATTTATCTGGTTCTCGACCGGCAGTACCCGCTGGAAGAAGTGCTGCGGGCAACCCAAAACATCGAAAAAGAATACGACTGGAATTTTGATTCAGGAAAAGGATACATGCACATTGGCTCCCAGTTTCTGAATGTTATACGTGTGAGACACCTGCCGGAACTCGATTTGGTGGAAAAAATTCAGGAGGCTTATCAAAAACAGGGAATCAATTTCCTGATGAATAAAAAACTGAGAGGACAGTTGGAGGCTGAAGTTAAAATTGTAAAATTTGTTACCCTTGAGCAACTGGACGAAGGAATTTATATTGAAGCTCAGGATCACAATTTCGGCTACATCGAAATTCCGAAATACCTGCACCACGAGGCATTTATTAAAGTTACAATGGATGTAAAATACAACTGGGAGGGACACGAATTTGATGCCGCCCGTGGTTCATTTTACAAGGACGGAAAACTCTCTGAATTTATACGGATTCTTTCAAATAAAATCGATACGGAATACCTGACTGCAATACAAAAATTATACATCGGAAAAATCAGGTGATGTATCGCATATATCATGTAGCATTTTCTTATCCGGAATAAAAAAGCAAATTATTAATTACGGTTAAGAATGTCATAAATAACAAAAACGATTTATTAACTTTGCCCCTCATTGAAAAAAAGGTATGTTTTTTGCTTTAAAACACCCTGATTTTTCAGAATGAACAGTACCAAAACCAACTGAAATATAATGAGAAGCAAAAAAAGAATTCAGATTCTTCTGTTTGTTGCTCTGGCATTGATTGTGCTGGCAGCAATTATTTACTATTCACGCATTCTTGTACCCAACACATTAAAACCCGGGAATTTCACCACCGATGTTGTTGAAAAAGGGCAGGTTATTTCTGCCATAAATGCAACCGGTTTAGTTGAATCAGAAAGCGAAGCGCTTATTTTAAGCCCGGGACCTGGAATTATTGAAGCTATCCTCGCTGAACCCGGAAGCAGGGTCAGGAAAGGCGACCTCTTACTTCAGTTGAATACTGAAACCGTGAAAAATGAGATTGAAAGCATTAAAGATCAACTGGAAGTACGGCGCAACAACTTAAAACGAACACGGTTGAATGCACAAAGTACACGCCTCGATCTGGAATATAACGAAGAGGTGAAAAAATTGAAGATTGCATCGCTTGAAGCACAACTGGCCGATCAGAAACAGCTACTCGAAGTAGGTGGTATTTCACCCGCCCGTCTCGATCAAACAAAACAGGAAATTACACTTGCACAAAAAGATTTACAGACACTTCAGGAAAAAAATACCATCAGGTTAAAGCAACTCGAAGCTGAAGAAGAAGGATTGCTACTGCAGATCAGAATGCAGGAAAAAAATTTGGAAGAAAAACAAAAACTTATTGAAAAAATGAGCATCCGCGCCCCTTCCTCAGGAATTATTCTGACTGTTAACGGACATGAAGGAGAAAAAGTAGGCACTGACAAACTGCTTATTCGCATGTCCGATTTGTCGTCTTTTAAAATAAGTGGTTCTGTGGAAGAACAGCATGCCGAAAAACTAAAAACCGGGAACAAAGTGTTTGTTAGTATCGACAACGAACAATTAGAAGGTACCGTTGGAAATGTTACCCCTATGGTCGAAAACAATAAAATTCAGTTTAACGTGCATCTGAAACAAAGCAGCCATCCGAAACTGATTGCCAATCAGCAGGTTCAGATAAAAATAATCAATAGTCTCAAAGACAGTGTTTTAAGAATTAAAAGTCAGCCGGGTTTTGAAAGCAGTAAAACACAGCAGAAATTTGTGATACAAGGCAATAAAGCCGTTGTTAAAAATTTTACGCTGGGGGTTTGCGGCAACGATTTTTGCGAAATTATCTCAGGACTCAATGAAGGAGATATTATAATTACCGACGGTATGAATGCTTTCAAGCACATGAATGAAATAGAAATAGAACAATAACCCATGATGAGAAAGACATTTTTAATCTGCCTGACGGGTTTGATCCTCTCATTACGCCCGTCATACAGTCAAAACGATTCAATCAGTTCACCCGATTTACAACTCAACCTCGAAGACATTATCGATCTTGCAATCGCACAATCGCCATCGGCAAAATACATACAAAACCGCGATGTAAACTACTTCTGGAGGTACCGGAATTTTAAAACACGGTTCAGGCCACAGCTCACACTGGCAGGCGATGTGCCTAACTACAGGCATTCAACACAACCCATTACCCAACCCGACGGGAGTATCGAATTTAAGCAGGTTTCAAATCTCGCCGCATCGGCCAACCTGTCGCTGAGCCAGTCAATTCCCCAACTGGGCACCCATATTTATGCAAGCACTTCAGCACATGGTATCCGCAACCTTAATAAAAATGAAATCGGTTTCTCGGGAAGTCCGTTTGTTATTGGTTTTACGCAACCCCTTTTTGCCTACAACTGGATGAAATGGTACCGCAAAACCGAACCTATGATTTATGACGAAGCTCAAAAAAGGTTTATTGAAGATATTGAAGAAATTGCCCTCAACACAACCTACAGGTTTTTCAACTATTTAATGGTACAAACCAACTTTAAACTGGCCGAAAGCAATCTGAAAAACAGCAGGGACAACCTCCGAATTTCTCAAACAAAAAAAGAATTGGGACAAATCTCAGAAAATGAATATTCACGGATTCAACTCTCTGTACTCAATGCACAAAAAGCATTGAACCAGGCCCGAATGGATTTGAAAAATGCCGATTTTGAATTAAAAAAATATGTTGGCCTCGAACAAACAAAAGAAGTTGATTTAAAAATTCCACTTAATATTAATTTGTTTGAAATCGATCCGGATAAAGCATTAGAAAAAGCCAGGGGGAACCGACTGGAAACCACACTTTATAAAAGAAGACTGATAAACGCCGACCGCGAACTGGCAGAAGCCAAAAACAGCACAGGCCTTAGTGCTACGCTCCGCGGAAGTTTCGGACTATCAAACAGTGCCGATGAATTCCTGGGGATTTACGATCAGCCGGAAAAAGACAGGATGCTGCGGGTTTCATTAAGTATCCCGATTCTCGACTGGGGACGCTCGGCCTCCACTGTAAAACTGGCAGAATCGGAACGCGAACTCACCATTTACGATGTAAACAAAGATAAGGAAGAGTTCGACCGTGAAGTAATTGTACAGGTAGAACAGTTTAGCTTGTTAAAAGATCAGTTAAAAACAGCCGACGAAGCCGACAATGTAGCGGAAAACGGTTACCAGATTGCCCTGAAAAAGTTCCAGAACGGCGAACTCAGCATCAACGACTTAAATATTGCACTGCAGGAACGTGAACAGGCAAAACGTGACTACATCAGTTCTATCCGGAATTACTGGGTGGCCTATTTCCGGCTGCGAATCCTCACCCTCTACGATTTTGAGAATGATCAAAATATTACTTACGGAAATCCAATGCTCAATGAGCAGGATGCCGGGGGATTGTTCTTTTGAGAACTTATTTTTTCACTGAAAAAAAGAGCAAAATCCGCAACGGATTTTGCTCTTTTTTTGTGGAGAATATCGAAATCGAACCGATGACCTTTTGACTGCCAGTGAAATTGTTATCAGTAAAATTCACTGATTATCAATTGTTTGAAAATTGTGGAAGTATCAAAAATAGACTAAAAAATAACAAAAGCACACAGTAAATTGAATGGAGAAATTTATACTAAAGTGCGCTGAAAGTGATTAGAGAATATTAAGACAAAGATAAAAATTCTTATAAATATTTCTGGCATAGTTCCCGATTTGCCAGGGTCAAGCATACTTTAGCTGCTTAATTCCGCCAACGGGTTTGAAGAAAGAGGTTTGGTTTTAAGGGGGTGATTTTTCCCAAAAATTTTTATAGATATATCCATTAAGTTTGGGAGGCATCAAACTTATCATGGGAAAATTCACTTTTGATACCGACCCCCTCCCCAAAAACCGAATTTCATCAAAATTTACCAAAAAAATATATTTTCTCTGGCATTGACCACCGTTCTAAGTATTTTATTTACAAGTATTTAAGACAGGGCACGAGGGAGGCAGCCAGAGAGTCTTTTCAAAATGGGACATGGTTCCCCATGGACCACCAGCTGAGTCCTGTTTGAATATTGTTTCACAAAATATTGGATTAAGTATCAACCGAACTCCTATTTTAAAAGGAAATAATTCAAAAAATCTTAGGTGAAAATTAATTTTCTTTTCCTGGTGAAGCTCTGAATATTTTTTCACAAATTATGATGCTCAATAAAACAAAGAGTATCCTTTTTTGATTCCATTGATTCCATCTTACAGACTGAATAAAGTTAGTTCCATAACGTTCCGTCCAGCCCTAAAACTGTTCCAAGCCATAGGGCAACAACAAATGCTACGAAACTAATTAGAAATACAATAATTTTTCCTGCATCACTTTTAGGATTTATATAATCCTTTAAATAATATGACAAAAAACCAAGTGCTGAAACCAAGGGAGTTATTATCAAAGGCTTGACACGCCAATATTCTCCCCATTCTGTTGGAGGATTATTAACAGAAAAAACAAAAAATGATATAACTGCTAATCCAATCAGTGCACCAATAAGCATTCTTGTGAGAACTGATTTCAGGGTTAACTGATTGATAAATTCATTTGTCCTTGTCATATTATAGAAATTTCAAAATTGGATTATAAAATAAACGACAAAAATGTAGATTATTTTAATCATCAAAAAATATTTGATGTAAGACACTAAATCATTGATTAAGTATACTAACAAATAAAAATGGATTTTAATAAAAAGAAAAAGAGGTAGAACATGGACGCTTTTTGAAGATGATTGATGATTTACAAACCCCTTTACACAAAACCAATCATAAATACAGAAGAGTTCTACCTCTTTGTGCAAGTAATGTTAGCAATTATTAAGCCACAAAAATTAAATATTGATTTATAATCAGTTAGCAAAATTCATATTATGAATGAGGTTTCAAGATGGGAAATCTGGTCCCAATTTTAATGTTCTGAAAGTGATATTTATAAAAAGAAAAAGAGCCACTCAACAGCAGCTCTTTAAGTTAATCCCCAAACACACATACAATGCAGAACGCATTGCACTAAAAATGTATTACTTTTTTATGATATGTTAAAAATACTTTGTGATTGTTCTAATAACTATACCTTAGTAAAATCTATATCCATACAATCAATACGTTTCGTAAATGTTGGAGGACTCAGCTATTCGCCAGTTTAACCTCTTCAACAAAATATTTACTTGGTTTAAAGGCAGGTATGTTATGTGCTGGAATAATAACTACGGAATTTTTAGAGATGTTTCTTGCAGTCTTTTCTGCCCTGTGTTTAATCTGGAAGGTACCAAAACCTCTTAGATATACGTTTTCACCCTCATTCAAAGTATCTTTCACAGCTTCCATAAAAGTTTCAACAATTTTTAAGGTATCATCTTTATTTACATTTGTACGGGAGGCAATTTCATTTACTACTTCTGCTTTGGTCATGATTTAAATAATTAGTGGTTTATAATAGCTTCAAATATAACCTTTTTGATAATCCTACATGAATCCATCCCATTTTTTTATATGAATCTGCCACCCGCATTTTCATCAAAAAACTTAAAAAGCTCATTAATTAACATTGGAAATAGAAGTTTTCCTTCGGGTAAAATGTTTCAGGTTGTTATGATAGGAACAAAAAAAAGGCCGATTCAAAAAGAACCAGCCTTGAAATTTAGCCTGAAAACAACTACTTATTCAATAGTTATATCTTTTTCAAAAATTTCATATCCTGAAGAAAATACGATTCTGTATTCACCTGACCTCAACTCCGACATATCAATTGATTTATGCACTGCAAATTCATTCTTCAATTCTTCTTCATGCAATAAGCCACTGTCATCGTAAACATAAATACTCATGTCATCATTGGGGAAATTGAGGTATGACATTTTTACTTTGTGACCTTTTTGTACAAAATAAGGCTCAACTACTTTTCTTTCTTCCAGTACTGTAACTTCACCTGATTCAAGCTGGAAACGCTTAGTGTAATATTCATTCCCATGATTCACATTTAAAAAATAAACTCCATCTTCTAAAGCTGAGAAATCATACGTTCTTTTGTAATCAGCTTTGGCTTCAGTTGTTTTACTGAAAAGTGTTTGACCAAAAACATCTTTTACTTCAATTTCGAATAAATCGAATTTCATATTAGTTGCAGCAACCACTGCTTTGTCTGTTTCAATCTGTGACATGTTGGATTTTAAATTTCCTGTTGCAAATACGGTAGATGATATTAGCGCAAGTACCGTAATTAATAATGTTGCTTTCATTGTTTTCATAACTTTTAATTTTTAATGTTTAATATTTTATAAATAAATTTCAACAAAATAGACAACGGAAGTTGTTTTTTGTTTAAATATATATTGAAATATCTTTACATATATTTAAAATTATGATTTAAGATATTTATTTATAGTATTTTACACAATATGTTAACAAAAGTTAAATATTGAAATGAGGACAATAAGTATTTAAAATGAAATGTATTCGACAATGAAAAACAGGTAAAGTCTTCTTTTAAAATAACCTGATTTTATTTATCACGTAAAACAACTAATGACAGAGCTTTCAGATAAAAAAATATGGCTCTATGGTCTTTTAATTGCCTGTCCACAAGGAAAACCTTTAAGTGATTGTCCTTTGGAGAAATATAGAATAGGTTCTGATAAAGACAGGCTAACCACACTTGAAAATTTTACAGAAGAACAAGTTGAGGAAATAATTAAACTTCACAATCAGTGCTTGCTTCGCAGGGTATGAATTTAATTTATTACGAAAATCTCTCTTTAAGATTTACAATTTTTCTTTATCAAAAAACCATTTTTATATTTAATCCAAATGCAGAAGATTGGGGAACTTCCGTACAAGCTGCAGGGTTGAATTTTACCAAAGCTAATTCAATATTGTTTTTCCGACTTACATTTACTATCCACTTAGCTACTCCAAAGATCAATCTAAAAAATCCTCCAATATAATACAGTGCCAGTTGTTGCCAGAAGGTTTTCATTTGAGCTGCATGAAAAAATACAAAAATTATTTACAAATAATACACCGCTAATCAATCCACTGCCAACTCCGATGCCAGTTAAAATATGTCCTGTTTTGATTTTATTTTCTGTTTGTTGTAAAGCAAATTTTAACTGAGTCCCATTTAAATCATTAAGACTACCAGCACCGTAATTCCTTATATGCCATTGTGCCATGATTCATTTTTAAGCTGATATGCCAATTTATATTGAAAGTCCAAACATCAAAGTCAACAAGCAGCAGAACAAATTTGATGAAAGAGATTTTCAGTTTGCATACATACCAGTTGGCGAAGAACTTTTTGAGTTATTGATTGACCTTAACCTGGACGAAAACTACGATAGTCAAGAGTACATTATTGCACCAGAAGTTGAAAACAGAGATAATCTTGAAAAGCAAACCAGTAAATATTTTTCGTTTTTCTTCAAAAAGCTGTGTAGAAATTACACAAGACAATTGAATCATTTGAGGCAAACATACATTACCAGAGAAGATTTGTTTGTGAATAGTAAAATTTCCATGCAACATAGCAACTACCGAACTACGTCAAAACACTATATTGATAAGCGTAAAATTGCGAAACAAATGGTTAAAAATGGCTTCAGAATTTTCTCTGAAAAAAACAAAAAGGGCACTCCAGTAGGGCACTCCAGTAATAAAAAAAGGAACTACATCGCTGTAGCTCCTTGATTATTAAGTGGAGAATATCGGAATCGAACCGATGACCTCTTGACTGCCAGTCAAACGCTCTAGCCAACTGAGCTAATCCCCCAAAATGTTAAAAAACTGTTCTTAAATCTGAATGGCATCAGCGAAGTTGCCTGTCCCGGTTTATCGGAAAGCTAATGCCCCAAAAGCGGCGGCAAATATAAAAAATTTTCAACCAAAATTAAAATTGTGGTAAAGTTTTTGCTATTATTTTGTAGTTAGATTACAGGATAATAAATCCGCAGTCATGAACAGTGTTCATTACAGGTAAGAAACCTGCTCTTGAAATAAGTAAAAATTTGATTTGTGAATGATAATTATTTTTTATCTTTAAGCCCTTCAATTTTTAAAGGCAATAACTGAAAATAGAATTAAAAAAATAAGAGACTATGGAAGTTAAAAAAACACCAAAAGCAGACCTTGAAAACAAAAGGAACATTTTCCTCTGGATTGGTCTTGTGGTTGCATTGGGAGTAGTGCTTGCCGCGTTTGAGTACAAAACCACACCCAAAGCAGCAGTTGATCTTGGAGAAGTCCAGCAGCAAGAGGTCGAAGAAGAAATTATTCCGATTACCCGTGAACAGGAAGTTAAACCACCGCCACCACCACCGCCACCAAAAGTAGTTGAGGTGCTGAATATTGTGGATGACGATGTGGAAATTGAAGACGAACTCGAGATTGAAGATACAGAAGCCGATGAAGAAACAATGATCGACGTCGCTCCTGTAATTCAGGCTGAAGAGGAAGAAGAGGAGGAAGAAGCAAAGGTATTTTTTATTGTGGAAGACATGCCTGAATTTCCGGGAGGAGAACTGGCATTGAGACAATACATAGCCAATGCGATTAAATACCCGGTTATTGCACAGGAAAACGGAATACAGGGAAAAGTTTATGTAACTTTTGTTGTAAATAAAGACGGCAGTGTAACTGATGCCCGCATTGCAAGGGGCGTTGACCCGTCGTTAGATAAAGAAGCACTGCGTGTTGTAAACCAGCTTCCGAAATGGAAGCCCGGGAAACAGCGCGGCCAACCGGTACGTGTTTCATACACTGTCCCTATTAATTTTGTACTTCAGTAAAAGGAAAAACATAATGACCTACTCCTGGTTCCTTTGTTAGGGATCAGGAGTTTTTTTTGGGGTTGATTTACCTTACAAAAAACTAAAACAATTTTTAAAAAGAATGTATGATTGAAACCACTCCGGAAACAGAAAAAGCTGTAATCGTCGGTCTGATATATAAAGGCCAGGATGAAAAACAGGCCATGGAGTACCTCGAAGAGCTGGAATTTCTGGCTGATACTGCGGGTGCTGAAGTAGTTAAAAGATTCACCCAAAAATTGGATGTGCCCAATGTTTCAACTTTTGTGGGGCCCGGAAAACTGGAAGAAATCGGCAATTACATAAAAGTGGTGGAAGCCGATACTGTTATTTTCGACGATGAACTCTCCCCTACCCAGCTCCGGAATGTAGAGCGCCGCCTCAACTGCAAAGTACTCGACCGTACCAATCTGATTCTCGATATTTTTGCCAGGCGGGCAAAAACTGCCCATGCAAAAACTCAGGTTGAGCTGGCACAATATCAGTATTTGCTGCCGCGGTTAACCCGTATGTGGACTCACCTCGAGAGGCAACGTGGCGGAATTGGATTACGCGGACCAGGTGAAACACAAATTGAAACCGACCGACGGATTATCCTCGATAAAATAGCGCGACTGAAAGAACAGCTTAAAAAAATCGACAAACAAAAAGCCACCCAGCGGAAAAATCGTGGCAAACTGGTGCGGGTAGCATTGGTTGGGTATACCAATGTTGGGAAATCGACCATTATGAACATGATGGCCAAATCGGAAGTATTTGCTGAAAATAAATTATTTGCCACCCTCGATACAACGGTGCGAAAAGTGGTAATTGTAAACCTGCCGTTTTTGCTGGCCGACACTGTTGGATTTATCCGCAAACTGCCCCACGATTTGGTGGAATCCTTTAAATCGACACTCGACGAGGTGCGTGAAGCCGACATTCTGGTGCATGTGGTAGATATTTCGCATCCCGGATTCGAAGAACAAATCGATACAGTAAACAGAACCCTCGAAGAGATAGAGTCAGGCGAAAAACCCAACATTTATGTCTTCAATAAAATTGATGCATATGAACATGTGCATAAAGATGAAGACGACCTGACACCACGTACAAAAGCAAATTTCACGCTTGATGAATGGAAAAATTCATGGATGGCCAAAACAAATACACCGGCAATTTTTATTTCTGCCAAAGAGAAAGAAAACATCGAAGAATTTAAAAAACTCCTTTACGACGAAGTAAAGAAAATCCATTCGCAGCGTTTCCCGTTTAACGACTATCTTTACGATATTACCTGGGAAGAAGAGGAATAAATTTTTTTCCTAAACTCTTTTTGTATTTGCAGGCATCTTATCGGTATTCAGGCAAACCGAGTACAAATCGGTGCGCCGGTCTTTCAGGTTTCTTACTGCCCCGAATGTGTGTAATTCTTTTAACAAATCCATGTCGACATCGGCCACCAGAATCATTTCGGTGTTGGCCGTAGCTTCGGCTTTTATTCCGGTAGTGGGAAAAGAGAAATCGCAAGGTGTAAACACTACTGACTGCGCAAACTGAATGTCCATATTTTCTACCTTGGGCAAATTACCCACACATCCGGCAATGGCTACGTAGCACTCATTTTCAATAGCACGCGAACGGGCACAGTAGCGGACACGTGAGTAACCGTTTTGTGTATCGGTAAGAAAAGGTACAAACAACATATTCATTCCCTGCTGGGCAAGAATTCTTGAAAGCTCGGGGAATTCCACATCGTAACAAATCAGAATACCGACGGGTCCGCAATCGGTTTCAAAAACCTCAATGGCGTCCCCTCCTGAAAGCCCCCAGGTTTTAATTTCGTCAGGAGTAACATGAACTTTTGTGTAAGTTTCGAACGTTCCGTTCCTTCTGCATAAAAAACCGGTGTTGTAAAGTTTTTCATCTTTCACCAACGGAAAGCTGCCTGTAACAATGTTAATGTTGTAAGTGATGGCAAGGTTGATAAACCGCTCACGGATTTCTTCGGTATATTCAGCCAGTTTGCGGATAGCCTCGGCATATCCCAGGTGGTTGTAATCGGCCATCAGCGGGGCATTGAAATATTCGGGGAACAATATGAAATCGCCGTTGTAGCTCGCCACAGCATCCACAAAATATTCCACCTGTGTAAAAAGTTCGTCAATGTCCTTGTAAAGGCGCATTTGCCACTGAATCAGCCCAAGCCGCACCACTGATTTGTAGCCGCTCACTTTGTCCGATTTTTTCTGGTAATAAATATTGTCCCACTGCAAAAGCACCGCGTATTCTTTCGACTCTTTATCGCCGGGCATGTAGCCACGCAATACCTTCTTCACATGAAAATCGTTGGAAAGCTGAAATGTCAGTGTCGGGTCGTATATTTCCTTGTACTTAACTTTTTGAATGTATTCCCGGGGTGATAACTCATCTGAAAATTTATGGTAATTGGGAATTCTTCCACCAAAAACAATGGCTTTGAGATTGAGGTTTTCGCACAATTCTTTGCGGGCGTCGTACAACCGGCGGCCCAGCCGCATCCCTCGGAATTCGGGCCGTATAAAAATATCGATTCCGTACAATGTATTTCCTTTCGGACTGTGCGTATTATAGGAGCCCTTACCGGTAATTTCATCGTAGCTGTGATCGTCGCCAAACAGCTCATATTTTATAATGATTGACAACGCCGACCCTACAACTACTCCATCAACAACAACAGCAAGCTGTCCTTCCGGGAATATTTTAAGCAACTTGCGAATCTCCTTTATATTCCACTGCTCTTCGGGCCAGTCGGCATAAGCCTCATCACTCGATCTTTTCAATTCTTCAAAATCATCGATATTCAACTGGCGCAATTCAACTCTTCCTATATTTTCCATTGTATTCGCGGTATTTTATTTACTAACCTTTAAATATAAAAAAAGCCCGGCTTGCCGGGCTGATTTCAGTTAAAAAAATTCAATATTTTATTATTTCACTTCGCCTTCTTTAATAAGCCATTCGGCAATTTGCACAGCATTCAATGCAGCGCCTTTTTTAATCTGGTCGCCCACGCACCAGAAAGTAATGTTGTTCGGATCGGCAATATCTTTCCTGATTCTCCCAACGTAAACATCGTCTTTCCCGGAAACAAAAAGTGGCATCGGATATTCATTTTTTGAAGGATTATCAACCACGGTAATCCCGGCTGTACTTTTAAATGCACTTGTAACTTCCTCAACTGAAAGCGGTTTTTCGGTCTCCACCCAAATGGCCTCGGAGTGGGCCCGTGCAACGGGAATACGAACGCAGGTAGCGCTTACTTCGGCACTGGTGTGCATAATTTTTTTGGTTTCCCAGTTCATTTTCATTTCCTCTTTGGTGTAGTCATTATCGAGAAAAACATCGATGTGCGGAATAATATTCATCGCCAGTTGGTGCTGAAATTTCTTTGCTTCAGGTTCTTTTCCTTCAGCTACATCTTTTATTTGTTGCTCCAGTTCTGCAATCCCCTGTGCGCCGGCACCGCTGGCTGCCTGGTAAGTAGCCACCCGCACCCTTTTAATTTTCGATAAATCTTCAATAGGTTTCAGGGCAACCACCATCTGGATGGTAGAACAGTTTGGATTGGCAATGATATTTCGCGGACGATCTTTGGCGTCTTCGGCATTCACTTCAGGCACTACCAGGGGCACATCGTTGTCGTAACGAAATGCACTGGAATTGTCAATCATAATTGTGCCATGTTTTGTAATCGTCGGGGCAAATTCTTTGGAAATGCCTCCCCCTGCCGAAGTAAGGGCAATGTCTATATCTTTAAAATCGTCGTTATGTTTTAATTCTTTTACGGTCAGTTTCTTTCCCCGGAATTCATATTCGCGGCCGGCGCTTCGGGCCGATCCAAATATAATTAGTTCATCTACCGGGAAATTCCGTTCATCGAGCACGCGGAGAAATTCCTGTCCTACAGCTCCGCTCACACCTACAATTGCAATCTTCATTCTTAATAATTTTTTATTAAACTCTGTCTGCTACAATGCAAAATTCACGTAAATTTACTATTTTGCTTTCAATTGATTAAGAGATGATTCTGATTATTCTCCAAATCTTAACGATCATTTTGCCTGCATCGGTTCCTCCGGATTCTCATGAAGAAATCTGGAAGGAAAGCTTTTCCATGCCTGAAAAAGGAATATGGGCCGATGGAGATGGAAATCTGGTATCCGATTTTTCCGATGTTACAACCTGGACACTGGAATACCAAAATGTCAGCCTCGAAAACCCGGATGATTACGCAAAAACAGTCACAACATCAGGAGGTCGTTTTGAATGCCGTGATATTGACGGAGAGGTAGTCTGGCGTTCAGAAAAAATTGATATTTCTGAATTTGATGAAGTTTCCGTGAAATTAACAGCTTATGAAACCGGCAGCAGCAACAATCATGATAACAAATACCTGAAAGTTTTTTACAGGATTGACGATGGCGATGAAATTCTTTTTGAAACTAATGGCGAAATCAGTGGAAACTGGGGATCGGCAGAAGTTGCACAAGCAGGTCTGAAGGGTGAATCTATCGAAATCATCTGTTACATGGCCAACCACTATTCGGCTGATAAAGTAACGCTGGATGAAGTAACGGTTTCAGCAAAAGTTTCTTACCCTGAAATTGAACCGGGTGACGTAATTATCAACGAAATTCTTTTCAATCCTGTTCCTGAAGGAAACGATTATGTGGAGCTTTTCAATCTTTCAGAAAAAGAAATTCCTCTGAAAAACCTTTACCTTGCCTCGCGTGACAACGATTTGCAACTGACGCAAATTTACCGGTTAACAGAAAAGAATACGCGATTCAACCCCGGAAGTTTCCTGGCCCTGACAAAAGACACAAATGGTATTTTTCCATTTTATTTTATTGAATGTGAAACGTGTTTCCGTCAAATGGAAAAATTTCCTTCGTTTAATAACGATGACGATTACGTGGTACTGCTCAACGAAAAAATGGAAATTATCGATGAGTTGTTTTATACAGAAGACTGGCATCATGAAATGCTGGCAGATGAAAAAGGTGTTTCGCTGGAACGAATTTCAGCACAGACAAAAACCAACAATCCGGAAAACTGGGCCTCGGCCTCGGGACTTGCAGGATACGGAACGCCGGGTTATAAAAACTCACAGGCGGCAACAGAAATTAATTCGGGTCCCCTAATCACATTCGAACCCGAAGCTTTTTCGCCCAATCTCGACGGGTACAACGACGAGTATCAAATTCATTATCAACTAAATAAACCTGGCTACCTTGCCAACATCCTGATTTTTGATGCTGCCGGGCGGTTTGTTTTGCAACTTGCCAACAATGAAATTCTGCCAACCAGCGGAACCATTAAATGGAATGGCGAAGACGAAACAGGCCAGAAATTACCGATGGGAGTTTATGTTGTTATGGTCGAAATTTTTAATACCGAAGGAGCAGTTCATAAATTCAAAGACGGCGTGGTTCTGACTGAAAGAATGGATTAATTTTATTGAGAAAATTTAGCCATGCCTAATATACTTATGTATATTATTTTTATTTTTACTTCATGAAAAAAAGCAGTTTATACAAAGGCAGCCTTTCAACCATTGTTTTGAAATTGCTGAATGATAAGGGAAAAATGTATGGCTACCAAATCACCAGTGAAGTTAAAAAGATTACATCGGGTGAACTGGTAATTACGGAAGGCGCGCTCTATCCCACACTTCACAAACTGGAAGCAAAAGGTTTGTTAAGTGTAGAAATAATAAAAGTAAACAATCGGCCCCGCAAGTACTATTTTCTAACAGAGAACGGAAAAAAAGAAACTTCAAATCTTTTAAATGAAATGACTGCCTTCATTCAAAACATGAATATTTTATTAAACCCAAAACTAACATAGAATGAACCGAACGGTCACAACCGAAGAAACGAAAAAATTGTATGAATTTTGCCACCGCCATTTTGTGTATCATTACGATTTGCAGATGGAACTGGTTGATCATCTTGCTTCCGCGATTGAAGAACAATGGGAAAACAATTCAGAACTTTCATTTGAAGAGGCCCTGAAAAACACATTCAAAAAATTTGGCATTCACGGATTCAGCAAAATAAAAGAACAAAAACAAAAGGAGTTGAAACGCAAATACAATCGTTTATTATGGGGCTTTTTTACGGAGTTTTACCGCTGGCCCAAAGTACTAATGACTTTTGCTATAACCTTTGCGCTGTTCATTCTGTTTCAATTGGTGGAAAACAGTATGCTGATTTTTTATGCTTATCTGTCAGCGCTTGTTGTTTTTGTAGTTGTCTATTTTTTTACCTGGTATCGCAAATTCAAAATAAAAACCCGTAAAAAATTTATGCTGATAGATTATTTACAAGGTGTATTAGTACCCCTTTTAATTCTCAGTATTCAGATTCCAAATCTGGTTTTTCAATTAATTCTGCACCAAAACAGCAGTTCAATAAAAATTGAAAATCCTTTGATATTGCTGGGGATTTCGTTTGTTTTGGTTGCTTGTGGAATCGTAATTTACGGACAGTCTATTTATATTCCTCGAAAAATTAAACAACACTTTTTTGAGGCTTTTCCCGAATTTGCTGTGTAATTATTTCATCTCAAATGATACTAAAAATCTTGATACTAAAATCTAAAAATCTCACGTCTGTATATGAAACGTAACTTCTCCTGGTTCGCCTGGCGCGAGCTGACACGATCGGCTTATTTCGGAAAAAACATGGCAGCCAAAGGGGTGCTTATCTTTCTGGCGCTCTATTTTTCGCTGGTTGCAGTTGTAATGGGTTTCAACCTAAGCATGTTTCTTACTGAAAGCTATCCGGATCAATCCCAAATCTCAGCATTTAATTCACTGATATTAATTTATGTGGGGTTCGATTTGGTGTTGCGCATAATGATTCAAAATCTGCCCACATTCGGATTCCAACCTTTTTTAATTTTCCCTGTGAAACGCGCCCGGATTGCGCGGTACATGCTGAACAAATCGGTTTTTCATTTTTTCAATTTTCTGCCGTTTTTACTTTTGTTGCCGTTTACGTTTAAATCGGCTGTGAATGAGTTGGAAGGAATCCGGCTTGCTGCCTGGTTGGTTGCGTTGTTTTTTATAGTATTTACCAATCATTATCTGGCCATGTACCTGAAATGGCGTACCAACGAAGATGACCGGCTTTTTTACGGATTACTGGCAGTAGCGGCAGGAATTTTTGCCATCGATTATTTCGGAGTCTTTGACCTGACAGGAACCTTTGGTTCGCTAATCGATGCCGTTATTCAAAATCCTGTTGCTGTTTCTGTTTTCCCTCTTCTAATGATTGGATTTTATTTCCTGAATCAAAAATATATCCTGAACCGGTTTTACCTCGACGAACTCACCAAAAAGAAAAAACAGGGTTCCACCCACGATTTCTACTGGCTCAGTCATGTGGGTGAATACGGAAAAATGCTCTCGCTGGAAGTAAAAATGATTGCCCGCAACAAAAGGCCAAGAACATCGGCATTGATGTCGGTTTTGCTTCTTTTGTACGGACTGCTTATTTACAAAGATTACAACGAGGAATTTCCGGAAGCAATGATTGTTTTTGGAGGCATGTTTATGACCGGGATTTTCAGTACGACCTACGGTCAGTTTTTCCCGGCATGGCACAGTAAGTACTACCCGTTTTTGATGGCGCAAAATGTAAAAATGAAACAGGTGCTGCAATCGGCATTCTTCCTGATGGCAGCTACCAACCTGGTATTTTACCTGCTTTCACTCGGCTACATGTTCATCACTCCCAAGGTGCTTTACATCCATCTTGCAGTTATGCTTTACAATGTGGGTGTGAATTCGTTTGTAATTTTTGCACTCGGCCTGAACAGCCGGAAATCCATTGAACTCGATTCGCGGGCCATGTTTAACTACCAGGGAATGGGCGCCACCCAATGGCTCATTGCATTTCCGATATTATTCGGACCGATGGCAGTTTACGGAATCGTCGCTTTAATTTTTAGTAACGTAGTTGCCTATTTCGTTTTAGGTGGATTGGGACTTGCAGGTATTATTCTGCACCCGCGTTTAATCAACTACTTTACCCGGCAATACCTGAAAAGAAAGCACAAGATGATTGCAGCATACCGAAACTCATAAATGACTCTGAAAGAGTCAAACAACAATAACCGCGGGTAAAACCCGTGGTTGAATGAAAAATCACAAAAAAAACCCTGAAAGGGTTTAATAAAATACAGAGAAAATGATAAATGCAATAAACTTACAAAAATCCTACAGCGGCACAACCGTTCTGAATATTCCCGAACTAAAAATTGAGTCTGGCGAGGTTTTCGGACTTGTAGGAAACAACGGCGCCGGAAAAACCACCCTCTTTTCACTGGTGCTCGACCTCATTCGTGCCAGCAAAGGCAAAATTGTAATCGATAATATTGAAGTAGCCAAATCGGAAGAATGGAAAGATTTTACCGGTGCCTACATCGACGAAAGTTTTATCATCGGTTACCTTACTCCCGACGAATATTTCGATTTTATTGGCGAACTGCGGAATATGAACAAAAACGACATTT